>JAJZRT010000332.1:2177-5195 GCA_021802595.1 Pseudomonadota bacterium | reverse complement strand
ACAGCCACTTCCGGCCCCAGCACGCGCGCAAGTGCCTGAATGGCGGTCACCTCGGCGGCCGGCCGCGCTCAAATCCGGGGGCGAATCCGCGAAGTCGGGTTAGGGCGCTGAGCAATGACTCCATGATCTTCGTTCGCGGCACATATTTCCGGATTTGTGCCGACGTGACGCTTCGCGGACCCGACAATGCCGTAACGGCAAACTATTCCGACGGTCTCTGGCAGGTCGCGCGGATGCAACACAGAATACTCGAGTGTCGGGAAACGGTATACCTTCGCGTGACGAGCTCCGACGGCCGACGCAAGAGCATCGGGCCTTATGAGTGTGTAAGAGTGGCCGGCGGGGAGATCTTTCGAATGACATCTATCTTGGCGCACATACTCGAGAAAGCTCACGTTTTCCCGGAATGGACGTCTGGAGCGAGATTGCTCTCCTGTCTGACGTTTGAGGCACGATTTCGATTGGGCACACCGAAGACACAGGGACGTGGGGGCTAGCAGCATCGACGCCTGTATATGGCATCACGCTCAACAGGTCGCATCACGGCAGGCTCCGGGCAGAGGTTCCACCCGGATACCACTATCGGTGTGAGCCGCGAAATGCCATCTGCGCCTTCTGATCCAGTCCGTCGCCGGGAGCATGGCATGATTGGTTGACACTCAGCTTCCTGCCCATCGTCGTCAAACTGGCAGGTGCCTGATCGAGTGAACTCGGCTGGCCGTTCGTCCGCACAAGCCCCTTGAAGCCGCATATTCAGGTATCCCCGCGAGCCGCACGCAGGTACGCGCCCCGTGGGCCGCCAGACGGCCCGGAGAGGAGACCTTTGATGCGTGGCTTTCCTGCGCCTGCACGCCAAGGACATCATTGCCTGCGGTTTCGCGGTTGTCGTGACCGCCACCTTCCGCATGCCGTACGTGTTCGTGGTGATCGAGCACGGTAGTCGCCGCTTGGCCCATTACGACGCTACCGCGCATCCGACTTCGCCCCGGACTCTGCGGCAATTGCGCGAGGCTATCGGGTTCGAGAATCGCCACAAATACCTGCTTCATGATCGGGGAGAGTAGTTTCGCCGCGCCCCGGGTTGATTCGATGGCAAGACAAGGTGTTTGCGTGCTCAAATCGCCACCCCGCTCTCCGACACCCGAGTCAATTCCGAACGTGTCATTGGCACGGTCCGCCGAGAGTGCTTCGATTGGCTGATTCGGCTATCCGCATCGCATCCGCGATCCATTCTGAAATCGAGGGTTGCGCATTACGACACTTGGTGTCCACACATGCGCCCGGACCCGGCTTCCCCGATTCACCTGCCGACATCGGCCACCCACCGCTGCTTCCGTGCCGCCGTTACGGGGAATTGCATACCGTCCGTGCGGATCCGATCTTTCGCGGGCTACATCATGAGTATTCATCCGCGCCCAGGTGCGCATGACCGAATATTTGCGGACCACGGGGTTGGCATGGTTCGTAAAGCCAATCAACTGACCAGACGCCTATTGACTACGCTGCTTGCACCGTCACCGTGACCCAATGCTCCCGTCGGTCGTCCACAAGTTTTATCGCCAGGCTATCCTGGTCGATGCCATCGACGTTTACATTGGTCATCCCACACTTCCCGTCATCGCCGCCCGAGGTCTGCGTAACGGCGACGTGATAGACCGTTTCCCGATAGCGGTAGTGAACCGTGAACCCCGGCCAGTGTGATGGCAGGCAGGGTGCGATATGGAGTCGGTCCACTTCCAGGCGCAGGCCGAGCAGGGACTCGACGATGAGCCGGTACATCCAGCCGGCCGAGCCGGTGTACCAGGTCCAGCCGCCGCGTCCGGTGTGGGGAGTGACGGCGTAAACATCCGCCGCCATGACGTATGGTTCCACTTTGTAGGTTGAGATGGTGTCCTTGGTTTTAGCGTGGCTGACCGGGTTGATCAGGGTCGCCAGTTCCCAGGCGCGGTGGCGGTCGCCCAGGGCGGCGAAGGCCATGGCTGCCCAAATCGCGCCATGGGTGTACTGGCCGCCGTTTTCGCGCACGCCGGGCACGTAGCCCTTGATGTAGCCGGGGTCCAGATCGGTCTCATCGAAGGGCGGATCGAGCAACTGGATAAGGGCCGCCTCGCGGCGAACCAAGCGTGCGTCCAGCGACTGCATGGCTTTTCGTGACCGCCCGGCATCGCCCGCGCCGGACAGCACCGACCAGCTTTGCGAGATGGAATCGATCCGGCATTCGACGTTGTCGGCGGAGCCGAGCGGAGTGCCGTCGTCGAACCAGGCGCGGCGATACCAGGCGCCGTCCCAAGCGTGACGTTCCAGGTTTTCACGCAGGCGGGTGGCCTCGGCCAGACAGAAATCGGCGAACTCCGGGTCGTCGTTCAGGCGCGCCAGCACGGCGAACTGCCTGAGCACTTCATGCAGGAAGAAACCCATCCAGACGCTTTCGCCCTTTCCACCCATGCCGACCCGGTTCATGCCGTCGTTCCAGTCACCGGAGCCGATCAGCGGCAGGCCGCGCTCTCCGTAACGCAGGCCGTGGCGGATGGCCCGCACGCAATGCCGATACAGGCTCTCCTTTTCGTTGGAACGGCCGGGCAGGTCGAAGTAGGAATCGCCGTTCGGGTCGAGCGGGCGCCCTTCCAGGAACGGGACGGATTCCTCCAAAACACCGGTATCGCCACTGCCTAGAACGTAACGGCAGGTGGCCAGGGCCAGCCACAGGTAATCGTCCGAACAATGGGTGCGCACGCCCCGTCCGGAAGGCGGGTGCCACCAGTGCTGGACGTCGCCTTCGCGGAACTGGCGCCCGGCGCAGAGCAGCAGTTGGGCGCGCAGCAGGCCGGGCTCGGCGTGCAGCAGCGCCATCGCATCCTGCAACTGGTCGCGGAAGCCGAAGGCGCCGCCCGACTGGTAATAGCCGCTGCGCGCCCACATCCGACAGGCCAGGGTCTGGTACAGCAGCCAGCCGTTGCTCAGCACGTTGAGCGACTGGTCGGGGGTTTCCACCTGCACAGCTCCCAGTGTGTGGGATCG
>JAJZRT010000332.1:0-2167 GCA_021802595.1 Pseudomonadota bacterium | reverse complement strand
CCGCTTCCAGGGCGCGCCGCGCGGCATTGCTGCCACGGCAGCGATGCACCAGATGATTGACCTCCTCACTGCCCGGTGTGCCGGCCAAGCCGAGCCGGAAGATGATTTCGCGTTCCTCGCCGTCGCCCAGTTCGAAGCCAACCTGAAGCGCGCCGCAGGGATCGAGGCCGCTGCCCGATTTGCCGGACAGGTGATTGCGGCTCAATGCCGCCGGATTCGCCAGGTTGCCGTTGCGGCCGATGAACTCGGCGCGATCGCAGGTGGAGGTGCGATTGGCGTCGTCGACGTCGAAGAAGGCGACCCGCTCGGGAAACTCGCTGTTGTACGCATTGCGTGCGTAGAGCACGCCGCTGTAGGGATCGACTTCGGTGCTCACGTGCATGGCGGTCTTCGGTCGTAGGTCACCCAGGACCCATTCCACGTAGCCGGTGGCGGACAGCCGGCGCGGCCGCCCGGACTCGTTGTGGACCGTGAGCCGGGAGAATTTGACCGTCATGTCGGTAGCGACATAAACCCACAGTTCGGAGCGGATTCCGGCCTCGGCGTGCTCGAACACGCTGTAGCCGAAACCGTGGCGGCTGACGTACGGGGTGGCGCCGCGCCGGGGCAGCGGCGTGGGTGACCAGAACTGGCCGGTCTCCTCGTCGCGCAGATAGAAGACCTCGCCGCTGGCGTCGGAAACCGGGTCGTTGTGCCAGGGTGTGAGGCGGAACTCGTGGGCGTTCTCGCCCCAGGTGTAGGCCTGGCCGCTTTCCGAAACGACGCTGCCGAAGTTTGCATTGGCCAGCACGTTGACCCACGGCGCCGGGGTGACGAGGTCGCGCGTGGTGGTGATAACGTACTCGCGTCCATCCCGCGTGAAGCCGCCGATGCCGTTGCCCAGGATCAGGTCGCGCGGCGCCGCGCTGGCGACGATTGCATCGTCCTGCCCCGCCCGGCTTGGGACCAGACGCGGCACCCGTACTGCCGGTACCCCGGGTCGGTTGAGTTGCTCCGCCAACGTGCCCCGGCTGTCGCTGAGGATGACGCGGGCGACGGCCTGGAACAGGATGCGGTCTTCTTCCGATATCTGTTCCGCCGAGCGTATGAAGATGCCGCCCGGCCGGTCGATCGCCTGGCTTTCCAGTCCCACCGCGACCAGCCCCACGATCTGGTCCTGCAACGCCTTGCGGTAGCCGGCGTGATCTTCGTTCCAGATCACCAGATCCACTGCCAGTCCCTTCAAGCGCCAGTAGGCGTGTGCCTGGATGAGCTGGCGCACCAGTTCAATGTTGGCCAGGTCGGCGACGCGCAACAGGACGATGGGTAGGTCGCCGGAGATGGCGTAGCCCCAGAGGCCGGATTGTCCGCGCCGGTTGCGCAGCAGCACGCTGCTCTCGGCGCGCAGGCTGGCGTGCGCATGGATGACCGAGTTGGCCAGCTGGCCATAGAGCTGCGCGTCGGCCTCGCTGGCGTTGATCTGGCGCAGCACGACTTGGGCGTGGGTCCAGGCCAGCTCGAAGACGCGGTCGGCCAACCGGCGATCCTGATATTTCTCGATCAGGGCGAGTGCCGCAGCGCGGCTTTCACCGACGCCATAGACCAGGTCGACGCTGGCCGAGCGTTCCGGTTCCAGGGTAATGCGGCAGCGGATGGCGAAGATCGGGTCGAGCACCGAACCTTGACTGCCGGACAGCAAGCCGTCCGCGTCCAACGCCTGGGGCGCGGCCACGTCGCGGCCACGGCCGAGGAAGCGGGCACGATCTGTCTCGTAGGAAATCCCGTCGCTCTCGGCATCGTGCACGGCGAGCAGGTGGAACATCCTGGGTGTCGCTTCGCCGTGCGAGCGCGGTCGGCGGGCGCAGAGCAGGGCCTGGCGCGGCTCGATGATCTCAGTCTGGACGAACAGCTTGCTGAACGCGGGGTGCATCGCGTCGGCGGCGGCAGGCGCCAGTACGACTTCCGCGTAGCTGGTGATCTCAACGGTTCGGGTTGTGCCGGAGCGGTTGGTGATGCGCACCCGACGCAGTTCAATGTCGTCTTCCGGCGAGACGACGATGTCGGTATGGGTTTCAAAATGGAAATCCTGACCGTGATCGCGGCGACGGAATTCAGCGCGCCCTTCCGAGAAGATGGCCTCGTAGTGATCGGCGTGCCGCAGGGTGGGCTGATGTGCCGTGGACCAGGT
>JAJZRT010000331.1 GCA_021802595.1 Pseudomonadota bacterium | reverse complement strand
AAGCGCCTTGCGTCGGCTACGTCCTCGAACACCGCATCGAGGCCGTCGGCATGGTCGAGCAGCACCGGGAAATATTCCGCGGGCGGAATGACGCGCGGACTGCAGACCAGCGCGGTGACGAAACCGTCCAGGCCCTCCAGCGAGACCGGCACGTCGGTGCGTTCGTCGATGAGGTCGACCAGGTCGGCCAGCGCGTCGATCTCGTCGTCGCTGAGCGGGGCTTGGGGGAATTGGGGTGCGGACATGGCTTGGGCTCGAAATAAGTGGGCGGACCGCGCATCGCGTAAAATCCGCCCATGAATTTTACCGCGCCGGACATGTCGGCATCACTGCTGCCCGAACCCTTTTATCTCGTCGGCTGGCTTGGCCTGGCCCTGTTAGGATGGCGCTGGCTGATGTCGGGCGACTGGCGGCGGCTGGCCGAACCGCAGTGGCTCAACCTGTTTCTCGGTGCCACGGTGGCCGTGCTGGCGCTGTGGCAGATCCGCACCGGCTTCAAGCCCGGCCTGGTTTTCCACCTCTATGGCCTGGCCGCGCTGACGCTGATGTTCGGCTTCTGGCGCGCCACCTTCGCCGGGGTGCTCATCCTGTTCGCGAATGCGGCTTTCGGGCGCGCAAGCTGGGGCGCACTGGGCCTGGACGCGCTGCTGATGGCGGCGCTGCCGGCGGCCGTGAGCTGGGGTGTGTACTGCTTCGTCGAGCGGCGCCTGCCGGATCACTTTTTCATCTACGTGCTGGGCAACGGTTTTTTCGGCGCAGCGCTGTCGGTGGCGGCCATCGGTGTGGTGACCACCGCGCTGATGGCGCTGGCGGGGGTCTACCCGCTCGATTACCTGCTGACCGAGTACACGCCGTATGCCACGCTGCTGATCAGCTGGGCCGAGGCGTTTTCGACCGGCATGGCCGTGACGGTGATGGCGGTGTACCGCCCGGCCTGGCTGGAAACCTTCGATGACGCCAAATACATCCAGAACAAGTAAACCTTTTTATCCGCGAATGCCCTTTAGGGTATTCGCGGATCGCTTTGAATTTTGACTGCCAACATTTCCCTCCACTATCCCGATCTGCCGGTTTCCGCCCGCCGCGACGACATCCTCGCCGCGCTGCGGAAGCACCGCGTGCTGATCCTGTGCGGCGAGACCGGCTCCGGCAAGACCACGCAGATTCCCAAGATGTGCCTGGAAGCGGGCGTTCGCCCGGGCAAGCTCATCGGCTGCACCCAGCCGCGCCGCATCGCCGCGCGTTCGGTGGCGGCGCGCATCGCGCAGGAACTGGGGGGCGAACTCGGCGGCCTGGTCGGCTACAAGGTGCGCTTCACCGACAAGGTGCGTCACGACACCGCGATCAAGGTGATGACGGACGGCATCCTGCTGGCCGAAAGCCAGGGCGACCCGCTGCTCTCGCGCTACGACACCCTCATCATCGACGAGGCCCACGAGCGCAGCCTCAACATCGATTTCCTGCTCGGCTACCTGAAGACGCTGGTGGAGAAGCGCGCCGATCTCAGGGTCGTCATCACCTCGGCGACCATCGACGCCGAGCGTTTCTCGAAGCATTTCAACGATGCGCCGGTAATCGAGGTGTCGGGCCGTACCTACCCGGTGGAAATCCGCTGGCGGCCGATCGAGCGCGACGAGCCTGCCACGCCCGCCAAGGGCGAGCGCGAGAAAAAGGACAAGGACGCCCCCGACCAGATCGCCGCCATCCTCGACGCCACCGACGAACTGGCGCGCCTCGGCCCCGGCGACATCCTGGTGTTCCTGCCGGGCGAGCGCGAAATCCGCGACGCCGCCGAGGCGTTGCGGAAGCACCATCCGCCCGGCACCGAGATCCTGCCGCTGTTCTCCCGCCTGTCGGTCGCCGAGCAGGACGCGATCTTCAGGCCGACGAATGCCCTGCGGCGCATCGTGCTCGCCACCAACGTCGCCGAAACCTCGCTCACCGTGCCCGGCATCCGCTACGTGATCGACCCCGGCACCGCGCGGGTGAAGCGCTATTCGGCGCGCAACAAGGTCGAGCAGCTTTTGATCGAGAAAGTGTCGCAGGCGTCGGCCAACCAGCGCGCCGGGCGCTGCGGCCGGGTGGCCGACGGCGTCTGCATCCGCCTCTACGACGAAGCCGACTTCGGCAACCGGCCGCGCTTCACCGATCCCGAACTGCTGCGCTCCTCGCTCGCCGGCGTCATCCTGCGCATGAAGTCGCTGAATCTGGGCGACGTGGTCGGCTTTCCCTTCATCGACCCGCCGAGCAACCGGCTCGTCACCGACGGCTACCAGCTGCTCGCCGAACTGCACGCCCTGGACGAGGCGGGGCAGCTGACGAAGATCGGCACCAAGCTCGCCAGGCTGCCGCTCGATCCGCGCATCGCACGCATGCTGCTGGCGGCGGAACAGCAGCGCTGCGTCAACGAGGTGCTGATCATCGCCAGCGCGCTGTCGGTGCAGGACCCGCGCGACCGCCCGATGGAGCGGGCGCAGGCGGCCGACGAGAAGCACAAGTTGTTCGCCGACGAGCGCTCCGACTTCATGGGCTGGCTGAAGCTGTGGCGCTGGTACGAGGAGCAGGTGCAGCACAAGAAAACCAACCGCCAGTTGCAGACGCTGCTGCAGGATCATTTCCTGTCGCCGCGGCGGATGCGCGAATGGCGCGACATCCACGGTCAGCTGCATGCCCAGATAAGCGAACTGGGCCTGAAGGAGAACGACAAGGACGCCGGCTACGACGCGATCCATCAGGCGTTGCTGACGGGGCTGCTCGGCAACATCGGCTTCAAGTCGGACGACGCGAAAGGCCGGCCCAGGCCCGGCGAAGGCAACTACCAGGGCGCGCGCGGCATCAAACTGTCGATCCACCCCGGCTCGGCGCTGGCGAAAAAAGGTCCGAAGTGGATCATGGCCGCCGAACTGACCGATACGGGAAGGCTGCTTGCGCGCACCGTCGCCGAGGTGCGCCCGGAATGGATCGAAGCCGCTGGCCGCCACCTGCTGACGCGCATGTATATCGAACCGCACTGGGAGAAGGACGGCGCGCGCGTGGTGGCCTTCGAGCGTGTGAGTCTGTACGGCATCACCCTGGTGCCGCGGCGCAAGATCCACTACGGCCCCATCGACCCGGCGCTGTCGCGCGAACTGTTCATTCGCGGCGCGCTGGTGGCCGGCGAATACGACACGCGCGCGCCGTGGTTCGCGCACAACCGCGCGCTGATCAAGGAAATCGAGGACCTCGAACACAAGGCGAGGAAATCCGGCGTGTGGCTCGACGAGGAGCGCATCTTCCGCGTCTTCGACGCACGCATCCCGGCCGGCCTGCACAACGGCGCCGCGTTCGAGACCTGGCGCGCCGAGGCCGAAGCCGCCAACCCGACCATCCTGTTCCTGCAGCGCGAGGACATCCTCGGCGAGGGACTCGGCGCCGACCACACGCTGTTCCCCGAGACGATGCAGGTCGACGGCGTCGCGTGCAAGCTCAAGTACCGCTTCGAACCGGGCCATCCGCTCGACGGCGTGACGCTGCACCTTCCGTTGTATCTGCTCAACCGAATCGAAGCGGCGCAGGCCGACTGGCTGGTACCCGGACTGATACGGGAAAAGCTGACCGCGTTGCTGAAGCTGCTGCCCAAGGACAAGCGTCGCCCGCTGATCCCGCTGCCCGATACCGTGACGGCCTTTCTCTCGGTGGCGACGCCGGGCGGGCAGACGCTGACCGAGGCGCTCGCCGCCTTCATCCGCAGGAAGACCGGCGCCGACATCCATCCCGGCGACTGGGTGGGCGAACTGCCGGCGCACCTCATGATGAACTTCAGCGTGATCGACGACAGCGGGCAGGAACTCGCCGGCGGGCGCGACCTCGCCGCCCTGCGCCGGCAGCTCGGCGGCGCTGCGCGCATCACTTACGGCGGCGGCGCCGAGGACAGCGAATTCGAGCGCACCGGCCTCGTCGAATGGAATTTCGGCGACCTGCCCGCGCAGGTGAAATTCAAGCGCGGCGGGCGCGAGCTGACCGGCTATCCGGCACTGGTCGACAACGGCGAGAGCGTCGACCTGCGCCTGCTCGACGCGGCCGACGTGGCGGAGGCGGAGACCCGCCGCGGCGTGGTGCGGCTGCTGCGGATCGCGCTGGTCGCGCAGTTCAGGCAGCTCGACAAGGATCTGTCGCGCGAGACCGCGCTGGCGCTGAAGTACCGCAACTTCGGCAGCGCCGACACGTTGCGCGCCGAGTTGCTCGATGCCATCGCCGCCCGTGCGCTGCTCGGCGACGACGACACGCCGCGCAGCCAGAAGGCATTCGACAGACAGAAGGAACGCGCCAAGCCGAGGATCGCGGTGGTGAAGCAGGCGCTGCTGCGCGATGTCGCCGAGATCCTCGACCTGCATGTCCAGGTGGCGGCGCGGCTCAATGCCAAGCCGCAGTTCACCGCGGTGATGCGCGACGAGCACGCGCATCTGGCCGCACTGGTGACAGCGGACTTCATCACCGCGACGCCGTGGGCGCACCTGAAGGATCTGCCGCGTTACCTGCGCGGCATCCTCAAGCGGCTGGAGAAGCTGCCCGCTGCCGAACAACGCGACGCGCGCGGCATGGCCGGCGTGCTGACGCTGCAGAACAAGTACCTGGCGCGGCGCGCGCTGGTGACGGGCAGCGCACCCGCAGCGCTGGAGGATTTCCGCTGGCAGCTGGAGGAACTGCGGATATCCCTGTTTGCCCAGGAGCTGAAAACCCCCTATCCGGTCTCGGTGAAACGGCTCGACAAGCTGTGGGACGAGCTTGCCAGACGGCCCCTGGATTGAGTACGGTTAGCGCATGGGGGAACGCGTACTCACCCTGCCGAACGTCATCACCCTGCTGCGCCTGGCGGCCGTGCCGGGCGTGGCATGGCTGATCCTGCATCAGCGCTGGGAGGCGGCGTGCTGGCTGTTTCTGGCGGCCGCGGTATCGGATGGCATCGACGGCCTGCTGGCGCGCTGGCTCGGTCAAATGACGCAGATCGGCGCCACGCTCGACACCGTTGCCGACAAGGCGCTGGGCGTGGTGACGCTGGTGATGCTGACGCAGGCGGGCACGATTCCGCTGTGGGTGACGCTGGCGATTTTGCTGCGCGACACCGTCATCGTGCTGGGCGCGCTGAGTTATCGCGGGCTGGCGGGGCACCTGGAAATCCATCCGACCTGGCTCGGCAAGACGCACATGTTCGCCGAA
>JAJZRT010000007.1 GCA_021802595.1 Pseudomonadota bacterium | reverse complement strand
GGCGGCCTGAAGGGCGACAAGAACGCCATTGCCGAGACCATCGAGAACAATGTCCGTCGCCGGATCCTCAAGGAGCATCTTAACGACCCGGCCTACTACGAGAAGATGTCGGCACTGCTCGATGAGATCATCGCCGCCCGCAAGGCGAAGGCGATCGAGTATGAGGAATATCTCAGCCGGATCGCCCATCTCGTAAAGCAGGTGGACGCCGGCCAGTCCGAGGATACACCTGCGGCCCTCAACACCCCCGGCAAGCGTGCGGTCTACAACAACCTGAAAGCGAGTGCGGCATCCGTCAATGCGAGCGGGGTGGAGGAGCCGCCTACGCTCTACGGCTCCGGCGATAAAACGCTTAACCAAGCCTTGCTAATCGATGAGGCCGTAAAGCGCGTGCGGCCCGATGGCTGGCGCGGAGTCCAGGCGCGCGAGCAGGTGATCAGGGCCGCCTTGTATGGCATTCTTCAGGACAAGGCCGAGGTGGAGCGCATCTTTCTCATCGTCAAAGCGCAGCACGAGTACTGAGGGCCATGCAACTCAAACTCGGTGATCTCGCCGTAGAAGTGGTTTTCAAGGACATCAAGCATGTCCACCTTGGCGTCTACCCCCCGAGTGGACGGGTGCGCATTTCCGCCCCGGTGCGCACGAGCCTCGATACGCTGCGTGTTTTCGCCATCTCCAAGCTGGCGTGGATCAGACAGCAGCAAGGAAAGCTTCAGGCGCAAGCGCGCGAGACACCGCGTGAGTATCTCGACCGCGAAAGCCACGACGTCTGGGGCCGGCGCTACCTGCTTCGTGTCGTTCAGGGCGAAGGGGCGCCCTCGGTCGAATTGACCCCTCGCCACTTGGTTCTTACGGTGCGCCCAGGCGCGAATCAGGCCACGAAGGAAGCCGTGATCGCCCAATGGTATCGGGATCAGGTCAAGGTGCTGGTGCCGGCGTTGATTGCGAAATGGGCACCGGTGCTGGACGTCAGTGTTAAACGCGTCTTTGTCCAGCAGATGAAGACCAAATGGGGAAGCTGCAACCCCCACGCCGGAACGATTCGTCTCAACACGGAGCTGGCCAAGAAACCAAAAGAGTGTCTGGAATACATCGTCGCGCATGAACTGGTCCACCTGATCGAGCCCACCCACAACGCGCGGTTCGTGGCGTTGATGGATCGATTCATGCCCCGTTGGCAATTCTACCGGCAGCGATTGAATCGCCTGCCCGTGCGGCACGCGGATTGGGGGTACTGATGTTTTTCGGTGGTGACAAGGACGGGGAGCACCAGAACCGCACCATCGACTGGACCGTGCGCGAGAACGTCCGTGCGAACCTGCGGGTGATCGTCAAGCGCATCCTGCGCAAATACGGCGCCCGCCGGACAAGCAGGAGCGGGCGACTCAGACGGTGCTGGAGCAGGCAGCATTGCTTTCCGAAGCTTGGGTGGTGTCATGAAATCAACAGTCTTTGAGCTGAAGTATCCGCCGAACGGCCCGGGCTGGAATGAGGGTGGTGATGCAGAGTTTCCCATACCCACGCTCAAGGCCTATGCCATCGAATATTCGGAATTTAAGATCAAAGTCGGTTTAGGTGATGAACACAAAGAGATGGTAGAGGGGCAGGATTATGTGCTCACGGAAACCGCTCTGGTCTGGCATAGCGCCATTGCGCCCATGCTTCCCGATATGGACTACTACAGGCTCGTTATCCACTATCACGGCATCAGGGACTACGCGCTTTTGTTCCCATATATAAAGATTTCCGAACTTCAGCGTCGATTGGGCCAATTCTATGAAGAGTCCGAGGTCAGCTTTGAGAATGGGGCGTGGCTGGCTTTTGCGCTGCTGTCTGGCGCGATTTACGAAGGAATGCTATTCGATTTCGATGAAGGAAGACATGAAAAGTTTTCTGAGCTGATAACCATAGGAAAGGAGAAAAAGATTCTTGACGAATTCTCAGCAGGGATCATGGATCAAACCCGTGAGCTGAGAAATCTCGTTCATCCCGGTCGCGCTGGGGAGCCTTTTGTAACGCGAGCGCAGGCAATGGATATGCGAAGGGTGTTGGATCGACTGATCAAACAGGCGGCGGACTGGCGGTGATGGCATCCGGCATCTGTCAATTTCACGAATCCGTTATCAGTGAGCCGGTGAAACCGACGGAGCATCTGAGGTCACCTTGCGGCCTGGGGAGATCCGATGAAGTGGGCGCACGAATTTATAATTCGTCGATGGGCTTATCCGGCTCTTGATGCGTTGCTTGGGAAGTCCGATGTCGAGCGGAATCATCGAAAAAGCCTGCCACCTAATCGCATCCGGAGACCTTGCCGGCGCCTCGCGGGTGATTGCCACGGAATATCCGTTTGACCCGCCGCAGCACGCCGGCCGTCACTACACACCGCGCATCATGACGCGGATCTTCATGCGCGACGGATTCATCGACCGCTATCGGGGCAACCGGCTGGTATTTCCTCCGGTGCTGCGGCTGCTGTCCCATTATCTGCCGGCGGAGCTTCCCTACCACCGGAACTGGAAAATGTCCGAAGTGCACAGGGCATACTGGGAGCTTTTCCCGACCATCGATCACGTCGTGCCGGTCGCCCGAGGGGGTGCAGACTGTGAAGAAAACTGGGTTTCCTGTTCGATGCGCACCAACAGCATCAAATCGAACTGGACGCTGGAGGATCTCAATTGGGAACTTCTGCCTCCCGGCCGTCTCGCGAACTGGGACGGGCTGATGACCTGGTTCATGCAGCAGGCGGCTGCCGACCCCGCCGTGCTCGGAAACGCCTATCTCCGGAGCTGGCACGCAGCGGCCCGGGCCGCGCGGAAAGATCAACCGGGCGATCGCAGCCCATGATCGTTGCCACGTGGAATCTCAACAACCGGGTTGGCAAGGTCCGGTTTCGCCCGGAAGCCGCCTTCGCGGCCTGTGCGATCGGCGCCGATCTCATCGTTTTCACAGAGTTCTACCCGCAGGCCCACGAGCAGGCGTTTCGGGCGGCTTTGAGTGTATCGGGTTTTCCGCATCAGCTGATGTCTAAAGCATCGCTTGAAGTGGCCAATCGCGTGCTGATTGCATCGCGCCTGCCGATTGAGCCGCTGGCGCTCCGGCTACCCGATGCCGATCACCAATTCCTGTCCAATGTGCTCGGGATCACGGTGCCGAGTGAAGGGCTCAATGTCCTGGGTCTGCGGGTGCCGACTTATGTCGGCGCAACCGGTCGGCAGCGTCTTTTCGGTGCGTGGGCATGGATCGAACGCACGGCCACTTCGCTTGCGGATTCCCCTGCCATCATGCTCGGGGACTTCAACGTCACGACGACCGCCCGACGGTCCCAGGGCGGGGAGCATTTTCGCCGTGTGCTCGCGTCGGGATGGCAGCGCGCCGAACCCCAGTGTCCGGCGACCTATTTCAGTCCGCGGGGTTTTAAGACAGCGATCGACCACATTCTCGCCACGCGGTATTGCCGGACCCATGGGGCCAATGTGCTGCAGGAGACATCGGATTTCCTGTATGCCGGGCCCAAAGCGGCAATTTCGGATCATGCAGTCTTGCGATGTACCATAAATGTTGTCTAGGTGGGCGTCGGGCGCGCCGGGTGCTTCCGTTTGACGCCTCCGATTCCGCGCAGCTCGACTCGTCGGTTTCGGCACAGAAGTGCCCGATGCCGTCCGTGCAGCGCGGGCCGCTGTCACCGGGAAGCCTTACATTTTGATGCGGGAAACTGTGGGAATGATGGGTGGATTCTCGATAGGGGGCATGCTGATCTTTGCGGCACTCATATACTTCGTTCCCGTTCTGGTCGCATTCTTGCGGCACCACCACAACAGGCTCGCAATCTTGATGCTGAACATTTTCCTTGGGTGGACGTTTCTTGGCTGGGTCGCCGCACTAGTTTGGGCGTCAACGCGTGTAGAGAGGGATGTAACGCCCCCTGCGTCGCAAGCGAAGCCACAGGACCCTGCCTTCGGTAAGGTAGATCATCCGCAAAGATGAGTAGAAATCGTGGGTTTCTCGGGCTCGCTTAAAGTGACCATCGCTGGGCACAAAACCCCGCAGGGTAAGCGCATTCTCCGCAGATACGGCTACCCGTCGGACAAGCAGGAGCGGGCGACTCAGACGGTGCTGGAACAGGCGGAGCTGCTGTCGGCGGAATGGGCCATTGCAGGATGACCGAGAAAATGGAGCCGGTTCCGTTCCAGATTTCCGGAAGGAGGTCCTATTAAACGTAGCGGCGACATGAAGGAGCAAGGTTTTCCGCAATCCGTGAGCGAGCAACTCGGCTATTACGTCTACACGCTTGCAGATCCCACAACGGGCAAGGTCTTCTACGTAGGCAAGGGTACCGGGAATCGTGTCTTCACGCATGCCCGTGCCGCGATGAAGCGTGGCAGGAAGGACGAGAAGCTCGCTACGATCCGGCGGATTCTTGGGCAGGGGAAAACCGTCAAACACGAGATCATCCGACACGGAATGACCGAAAAGGAGGCGTTCGAAGTCGAATCGGCCTTGATCGACATCTATAAGCTGGAGGGGCTTCTCAACAAGGTGGGCGGCCACGATATGGAGCAGCGCGGCAGGATGACGGATCGGGAGATCCGTGCACGTTATTGCGCAGCGCCAATCCGAATCAGAGAGCCAGCACTCCTCATTATCGTAAACCGACTGTGGGAGAGAAACATCTCACCGGAGCGTCTGTACGAGATTACGCGGGGCAACTGGGTGGTCGGCCCGCGCAGGGAAAAGGCACGGTACGCCTTTTCCGTGTACAAAGGCGTCGTGCGGGAGGTCTATCGCATCGATGGCTGGAGACAAGCCAAAGTTCGACGCAAAGACCAGGCGCAACAGAATCGATGGCGATTCCGGGGAGGGGTCGCGACGGAACTGCAACGCTATGTGGGCAGAAGTGTGGCATCCTATCTAAAGCCAGGTGCCCAAAGTCCGGTGAGATATCTGAACTGCTGAATGACAGCGCGGTTAAAGTGCTTGGTGCCCCCAACGCGGGTACATCGCCTGCGAGGGGGTGGAAACTGTGAAAAAACGTCATGATCGACTGCGCTGGACCGTGTGCGAGAGCGTCCGTGCGAATCTGCGGGTCATCGTCAAGCGCATCCTGCGCAAATACGGCTACCCGCCGGACAAGCAGGAGAAGGCCATGCAGACGGTGCTGGAGCAGGCAGCATGCTCAGCGCAACCATCGAGAAGGCTTGCTGCAAGATCGTGTCCGGAGACATTTCCGGCGCTTCCCGGGCGATTGCCACGGAAAATCCGTTTTGTCCGTCGAAGAACGCCGGTCGCGCGTCCACCACCCAAAATGCGCTTTCCTCAACTGGATCGTCGCCAATAAGGGGAACGTCTATGTCTCAGACAGTCAGCTTGTTGTTTATTGCCTTCGTCGCCGCCGTCGGCGCCTACTTTGGCGCATACTTTCGGCAGAAAGGGTGGAATGTGGCGACGAAGGAAGATATACGGGAGATAACGAAGTCACGCGAGGCCGGGAAGGCAGAGATCTCTAGTCATGTGTGGCTGGAGCAAAAGCGCTGGGAGATCAAGCAGAAGTTTTACTGGGACGTGATCGGGAAATTGCACGATCTCGTGGTGATTGTACGAAAAATGGCCGAGATGATTGAAAAATGTGAAATTGCGTTGTCTGATGAAAATCAGATGCCTTTTGATCAGAACCAGTTTGAATTGTGGAAGGACCAATCCGAAAAGATCATATTGGCGCTCGATAAGCTTACCGAGATTTTCAGCATAGTCGTTAGCGAAGGCGCACGAAAAGAGTTCGATCAATTTATGGGAGACACATATCACGTCATGAGTCAACCCGCAGAGGGAGACAACCATCTCGCACAGGTTTTACGCAAGATTGAACAGCGAGCACAAAAATTGCTGGGCACGCTTATCGATACAGCGAAAAGCGATTTACAGATCGCGCTACCGAACCCACAACGGTAAACAAGAGAGGGCCCTGACTGAGCATCGAGATCGTGCGAAAAAGTGCGCATGCTCAGCTATTAAGCCGCCCCACAATCGCTTCGAGGTAACTGGTAATTACCATTTACCCTGTGAGGGCGACTCCGCAAAACCGACGTGGGTCAATCGCTCTCGGGCGGGGAACAACTCAAATATCCACTGCTGGCCAATGGACGCATTGGCGGAGTGAAAAAACTGCGCGCTGAACGTTGGCTCCGAGGCCATGAGTTGTCATTCAGCAATAGGGCTCCAACCAGCGATTGCCCCTTTGCGGTCAGTGGCGTCGAGCGAAAGCGGACTGTGGTTATGACGGTATGTCATGAGCCAACTGGTTGGGTGGCCTATCGCCGGGCATGAGCTACGAACGATTCCCATGGCTGGTCGGCCTCCTGGTGGAGCGGTGGAGCAATTTCTGCGCAGGCCACCCTGCGACGCCCGGCCGTCACCTGACGCATCTGGACGGGCGAAGATCGATTCAGCTACTAAAGCTCCATCTTGATGTGCAAAGTGCGTGTAGTGTGATCCACCTTGAAGGCAAACCGCTTTGTTGATATGCCCTCTATCATGGTGGCCGTGGCAGGGCCACCGTTAATAATGATGGTCCAAAATGCAGGATCGAGCGAATGCAAAGATGTTCCCGCATCCTCCGACATGGATCTCTTGAGCACAACGTCGTTGGTTGGCAAATAGTAGTAGACAACATCAATTGTCTTGTCCCCCGTACGGGCCATTGCGACGCGCAGGAATTCGGTGGTTATTAGGTCCACCGAGCCTCCTACAGGCAACGTATCTGGCGCCTGCATCGATTTGGCTATTCGTTCCTCAACTACCTCTGCAGTTGGCTCGATCGGCTTAATCTGATGCCTTTCAAGTCCATCAAACAGCGAGACCATCTCATCTCGCGCGCCAACGAGCAACGATATTGCGAACGAAAGGCACAGCGATGTGTAGCCCTCTTCAATCGGGCTCGGCAATCCTCTTCCACGCTCATTTTTACCATCGCCAATGCGATAAAACGACATCGGCAGGCCATGCACGTGACTTGAAAACAGCACATACAACCATCGGAACGTTTCTTTTTCGACGCCAGCTTTCTCGCCGATGTCTTCGAGCGAGTACAAGTATGGGGTTTGGCCGCGCAGAAGGGTCTTCTGTTGCCCGTGTGGCAATGCTGTGAAAAAGAGGTTGGACCGGAGCCGATTGCGAACTTCGTCGGCCTGCGCATCGAAGCGCGCGAGTTCGTCAACAGTGCCACCTTTTGCCTCGAACAACCTTCGCCTAGACGTGCAGTCGTGGAGATTAAATAAGTTCCAGCGGCAATCCCATTCATTGCCCGAGCACTCTTCAATGCAGAGATAGTAGAACGTGTTGGAAAAAAATAAAGTCGTACCCTGAAAAATAAAGTCGTACCCTAGAAAATAAAGTTGTATCCCAGAAATATCGCCATAGCCGCACTCCGAACGGCAACGGTGCCGCACCTAAACCTGGCGGTGGACTGCCTGGCATTCGGGGGCGGAAAAAGCCGCTTGCGCCACCATCGAGTCCGATCGCAGGAAGACCGAAGCTGCTCCCTCTTCGCCCATGACTGGCCAGGACCTGCTGAAATGGGTGTCCAAAGGCGAGGATGAATAGTTCCATGGCGGGTTGACCGTGACCAGCACGATATTGCTGCCTTATAGCCGTTGGGTTGATGCCGCGGTACTGGAACAAACGCTGCGCGAATCCTCGGGCTTGCATGAAAGCCGCGACCCGGCCACCGAGATCATCATCCCATGGGGCTCGAAAGTGATGATCGACGCAGCCGTTCGGCTGCTCTCGCTCGCTAACCAGCTGGACCATGCGATGAAGGCGGTATGCCTAAGGTTCGAAGAAGGCGAAGCCGGAACGATGGGCTATCTCAACCGGATGGGCTTTTTCGACAACTTGAGCAGCCGGGTCGAAGTGAAGCCGCACAGGCCCCAATATTCCGGGGCCGAACGCTACGGCGGGACGAACGCAGGCCTTGTGGAGATCGCCCGTATCGATCGCGAAAAGAAAGACCATACGCTGATGTCAAGGCTGACCGGGGCGCTCACTGCCAGTTGTGTGCAGCGGCCTGACGTCCACGAGCTGGGCGGAGCGGCGTGGCTGATATTCGCGGAACTGATCGACAATGTATTTTCGCATAGCGAAACGCCGCTCGACGGATATGCCGCGCTGCAAGTCTATCGATCCGGCGTGAAAGTCGCGGTTTCCGACAGCGGGCTCGGGATCATGGAAACCTTGCGGCCCGCGCTGCGCGAGAGCACGCCGAGGCTTGCCGTCCTGTCCGACGCGGAGCTGCTGACCGAGATCTTCAGACAGGGCTTGTCGCGGCACGGTACCGATCGGGGCTGCGGGCTGAAGGGCAGCGCCGCCAAGGCCATGAAATTCAAAGCAGCGCTGGACGTGCGGCTTCCGACCAGCCGAATTCTGCTGGTGCCTGGCCAAGAGGGCTATCGGCCCGATATGGCCTATAGCTATGAGTGCCTGCCCCTCATCTGGGGTACCCACGTCTGTTTCACATTCCCCATTGACTTGGCCGTCTAATTCCGCTTAACTTAAGCTGATGAACCAGAACTTCATTGTGATCCGTCTGGCCGACTTTATGGGCGGGGCCACTGAGGGCTGGGGCCGGGAGGAGGGGCGCGTAGTCTATCCCCGTCTCCTGAAGTTCGTAGAGGCGCATCCGGGGGTTTTGGTTTTTAAGGTTTCTGTGGAGGGCGTCCAGCGCGTAGACATATCGTTCGCGTCGGAGACGGTGGTGGAGCTTGCTAAGCGGTTCCATGGAACGAAGGGTTTCTGCTTTATCGATCTTGTGGACCTGGACATGCTGGAGAACTGGGAAGCGGCTGCTGTGCGCAAAGAGCAACCGATAATGCTCCAGGAGGGCTCGGCGTTGCGCGTGTTGGGCCCCCAGCCCACGAGGGGCCTGGCCGAGGCACTGGATTTCGCGCTCAAGCGCCCGAGCACGCGTGCGGCCGAGTTCGTCAGCTCCATGTCCAAGCGCAAGATGTCGATTGCGAACGCGAGCTCGAAGTTCAAGCAGCTCTGGCAGAAAGGCTTTCTGTTAAGACAAGAGGTTACGGCGGTGTCAGGCGGCATTGAGTATGCCTATTACCGCATGACCTAATTTTTTTGGCAACCGGTTAATCTCATTAATTTAACGAGAAGAGGTGAAGCATGGCCAATGGCCCGATACATCGCCTAACCGCAGCGACGGTGGTGGGGGGTACGCTCGCGCTCGCCGAGGTGCGCGCTCGTGAGTCCTCCTTCAAGCCTCTGGTGGGAGCAGGATTAGCGGCGCTTCTGACCAATCTGCCCGACAGACTGGAGCCCCCAACTCATCCGAACCATCGGCAGTTCTTCCACAGCATCGCCTGTGAGGCCGCCGTTGGAACGCTTGCCTATTCGCTGTGCGCGTGGAAACCGCCCGAGCACTGGAAGAAGGCGCTGCGCTTTGTCTTGCTGGCCGGCTGCGGAGCATATGCGGTACACCTTGTGCTCGACGCGGCCACACCAAAATCCCTGCCTTTGCTTGGGCGCATATAGCGCGCAGCGGCTAACGATGTCTGCCTTGAGGAGGACCCTGATGACGACCTGCGTGGGCTTAACGGACGACCCCGATCGGCGCAGGACCGAGCACGGAAGTCCATCGGACTGGCGGGTGGTGCGCTCCTTCGCTGCCGAGGTGCAGGCGCGCGCGTGGGAAGGTCAGTTCGCCAACGCGCCGGGCTATCGGGCAGGAACCGGCGGTTCGGGTTGGCGCTACGGCTATGCGTACACCATCACCCAGCGCACGAAGCAATAGGAAGAGCGGCGGAATGCTCACGCATCGCGCTTTCGCCAGCCCCGAGCAAAGCCGCATCTGCGCGAAGCTGCGGGTTCTGCGCGCCCGTTGGTGAGACGGCGTCCATTCGCGGCGCAGGGAGACTTTCGTGAGCAAGCGCCGCTACGGCTTCGACGAACAGAAGATCCAGCGCTTTCTCAAGGAGGGTCGCGGAACGGGACACAGCGCCGCATACAAACCGTGGCTGACGATTCAGGACATTTCATCGCTCGGGCGTTCCTCCCGCATTCACAGCTTCAAGACAAGGCGCGAGCATCACCTGCTTTCCGATCATGAAGCCGGGCTGTTCCTGATGCTCGAATGGTCGGCCACGGTGGTGGACATCCGTGAGCAGTTTCCGCTGGAACGCGAAGCCACGCGCCGGATTGCGCGCGAATTGGGCGTTCCTCACCCCAGGGACCCGCATAGCCGGGTGGATTTGGTGATGACGACCGATTTCCTGATCGACGCGAAGATCGACGGCGGGATCCAAGTGCATGCCCGAGCGGTCAAGCCGGCGGACAAGCTGGACGACGGGCGCACCGTGCAGAAGCTCGAGATCGAACGCCGGTATTGGCAAGATCACGGCGCATCCTGGGCGTTGGTGACCGACCAGGATCTGCCGAAGCAGCGCATCAGGAACCT
This sequence comes from Pseudomonadota bacterium, assembly GCA_021802595.1. Next base: position 15,608 of record JAJZRT010000007.1, on the reverse strand, counting down.
GCGTTGGCTGCATGAGATGCAGTCGTTTGACCGCATGACGGCGCCGCACCCCGATTACTGGCAGGACCGCTGTCAGTGGTTTCTGGCCAGTCTGGCGGCGGTCTCGACCGACATGACGATTGCGCGATTCATCGAGCAGCTGGAGCAGTCGGGCAACTTCCGTCCCGACGAGGCATTGACGGTGCTCCGCCATCTGGTTTCGAACAAGCGGGTCGCCTTCGATCTGGATGACCCGTTCAGCGTTCGCTGGCCGGTGACCCGGCTGCGTTCCCTTGAAGCGCAGCCGCGCTTCAGAGGCACGGCCTGAAATGCTCAAACGCAACGATCTCATCGAGTATCTGCAGCCGGCGAGAAAGCGGATCAGGCTTCTCTGGTGTCCCGCCTCCGGCGACGCGGTCGCCGCCATCGACGCCGCAGACGCCGGCGCCATGCCCGAGGTGCTTTCGATCGATCTCCTGCGTGCGGATCTCGAAGCCGGTCACGCGCGCCTGCTCCTTGAGGACCCCTACCTGGTGCTGGTGGCGGACGACGAACGGTTGCCGCAACGGCACCGTCAGATGCGCGACCAGGCGTGGAGCGTGATTGAGAGCCTGGTGACGAGCGAACCCGCCATCTACTTCGCGGACCGGCGGGGAAAACTGATCGAGCAATGCGCCGGGCGGCACTGTGTGACCCGCCGGAGCCTCTACAAATACCTGCGCCGCTACTGGCAACGCGGACAGACGCGCAATGCGCTGCTGCCTGACTACGGCCGCTGCGGCGGCAAAGGCAAGGAAAGAACGGCGCACGGCGCGTCCAAGCTGGGGCGGCCGGTCAAGTATTCCGATAAGGCAGGGCTCAACGTCACGCCGGACCTCCGGCGCGTGTTCCAGGTGGGGACCCAGCGCTTCCTGCTTTCCGGCACGAAATTCACGGTGGCGGACGCCTATCTGGAGATCAAACGGACCTTCCTCAGTTCAAAGACCATCGATCCGGAGAACGGGCGCATCCGCCATCGCCCCATCGAGGCGATGGAAAACACCGGGCTCCCGACCATCGGCCAGTATCGCTATTGGCTGCAAAAGGATTTCAAGTCGCTCGAGATCAAGCGTTGCCGCGTCGGCGCCAAAAAATACGACAAGGACCTGCGCGGGCTCCTCGGCACGTCCACCGCCGAGGTGCTGGGTCCGGGGGACCGCTACCAGATCGACGCAACCATTGCCGACGTCTACCTGGTCTCGCGGCTGGATCGGGAGAAAATCATCGGCCGGCCGGTGCTTTACGTTGTAATCGACGTCTTCAGCCGCATGATCGCAGGATTGTACGTCGGACTGGAGGGGCCCTCATGGGTGGGCGCCATGATGGCGCTGGCGAACACTCATGCTGACAAGGCCGCTTACTGCAGGCGATTTGGCATCAACATCGACGAAGAGGACTGGCCCTGCCATTACTTGCCGGGAACCCTCCTCGGGGATCGCGGCGAGATCGAGAGCGCGAAGATCAACTCGCTCATCAACAATTTCCACGTCACCGTGGAAAACGCCGCCTCCTACCGGGCGGACTGGAAGGGCATCGTCGAACAGCGTTTTCATCTGCTGCCGGCCCGGTTCAAGCCCTACGTGCCCGGCTACGTGGAAACGGATTTCCGCGCGCGCGGCGGCAAGGATTACCGGCTGGACGCGGTACTGGATCTCGATGAGTTCACGAAAATCGTCATCTGGTGCGCGCTGTACTACAACAGCCATCATGAGCTGAAGAAGTACGACAAGGACCGCGACGTGCTCGCCGACGGCGTTCCGGCCGTTCCGATCGAGCTGTGGCAGTGGGGAGCCCACAACCGGAGCGGGCGCCTGCGCTCGTTCCCGGAGGAGCTTGTCCGCTTCAGCCTGTTGCCGACGGATGTCGCCAGCGTCACGACATTCGGCATCCGCTGGCGGGGCAGCCATTACACCTGTCCGAAAGCCGTCGAGCAACGCTGGTTTGATCTTGCGCGCCAGCGCGGGTCGTGGCTGGTTGCGATATCCTACGATCCGCGCGATCTCGAGGCTGTCTACCTGCATCACGAAAGCGATCCCGCCGAGTTCGAGGTCTGTTCCCTCACCGAGCGCAGCCGTGCGCATCGGGGCCTGTCGCTCTGGGAGCTCGAGCAACAGACGCAGGCCGACCGGCGGGCGGGAGGCAGCCAAACTCTGGATCGGCAAATGGCCGAATGCGACGTGGCGTCCAACATCAGCGAGGTGGTGGAGCAGGCGAAACGGAAGAAGGCACGCGCAGATCCCAAGAGTGCCGCGCGCCGCACCGGGGAGATCCGCGGCAATCGCGGCCGAGAGAAGGAGGCCCGACGCCGAACGGAGACCTTCCGCCTTGCGCCCCCGCCGACATCGAAGCCGCCCAACGTCGTCCCGTTTCCGGCCGCCAGCCCCGGAGAACCCGACTACAGCGAACCGGACATCGATGAGATCCTGAAGCCAGGGGGTGAGGATGGCTGATCCCAGCGCCGGGGACTTGCCGCCCGATCTTCCCGAGTATGCCGAAAACCCCTTCATCGCCCGCCTGCCGGGGCTGATGTCGCAGCGCGGCCTGCTGCAGGCCCTGGCGTCCCGTCCGCGGTTCGATGAAAAAGAGCGCGGCTACGAGGCCCACATCCGCAAGCACTGCATCGTGCGCCTCGCCCGCTACTTCGAGCCGATGGCCCGGCAGGTCCAGCTTGCCGAACGCTTCGGCATGCTCCTGCGCCAGGGCTATGTGGGGCGCAACCCGCTGACCCACGCGTATATCGCCCACCTCCATGCCGGTGCCGCGCGCATTGAGACTGGCGCCCTGCATGTCGCGGTCGACCCCCCCGCGGAGAACACCGCCACAAGCTTCGCTCTCGTCGGCTGCTCGGGAAGCGGCAAGACGCTCTCGATGGAGAAGATCCTGCGCCTGTATCCACAGACGATCGCCCACCAGGAACCCTTCAGCCTGATGCAGATCGTCTGGCTGCGGCTCGAATCGCCCTCCCAGGGTTCCCCCAAGCAGCTTTGCATCAACTTCTTCTCCGCTGTCGACAGGCTGATCGGCACGGACTACGCCAGGCGTTTCGCCGGCCGCGGCGTCAGTGCCGAGCAGATGCTGGTGTACATGGCGCAGGTGGCCCAACTCCACGCGCTCGGCGTTCTCGTGGTGGACGAGATCCAGCATCTCAAGCAGACAAAGCTCGGTCCCCAGGCCTTGCTTAACTTTCTGGTCACCCTGGTCAACACCATCGGCGTCCCGGTCATCCTCATCGGCACGCTCGGAGCCGTCCCCATCCTGCAGGGCAACTTCAGCCAGGCGCGCCGGGCGAGCGGCCTCGGTTCGCTGGTCTGGGAGCGGCTGCAGCCCGGCGCGTCCTGGGACCGCTTCGTCGAACGGCTCTGGAAATACCAATGGGTACGCGAACCCGCTCCCCTGACGCCGGGCCTTCGGGCGGCGCTCTACGAGGAAAGCCAGGGCATCGTCGATATCGTCGTCAAGCTCTTCATGCTGGCGCAGCTGCGCGTGGTCGGCATCAGCGGGGCGGGCAGAAGACAGCCGGAAACGTTGACGGAGAAACTCTTCCGTCAGGTTGCCCGTGATGAATTCAGCATGGTTCGGCCCATGCTGGAGGCGTTGCGGGCGAACGATGCGGAGAAGATCGCGCGCTACGACGATCTCCGGCCGCTCCAGGATCATGTGCACCGCGTTCTGGCGAGCGCGGTTGGTGAGACCAGCACGGCCGATGCGCCGCCAGCCCCCGCTTTGCCGGCAACCGCGCCGGAGGCCGCGAGCTCCCCGATCGAGGAGAAGATCCTCGCGTCTCTGGCTTCGCTGGGCGTCGCGGACGATGTCGCCCGGGCGCTCATCGAGGAAGCGGGTGCGGAAGGCGGCATCGACGATCCCCTGTTGCTGATGAGCCGGATAGCCGCGAAGTTGTCCGCGACGCCAGTGAAGCGCAAGAAGCCGAGGCCTGAACAGGAGGCGCCAAGCGAGATGCCCCGAGAGGATTTGCGGCGCCTCGTCGCCGAGGGCAAATCCGCAGGCAAGACCGGCTACGAGGCCCTGCGCGATGCCGGGGCCGTCCGGCCGCCTTTGCAGGACTTTGGCGGATAGGCGGCGGATGCTCGCGTATTTTCCCCAGATCTATCCGCACGAACTGCTCTACAGCGTGCTCGCGCGCTACCACCACCACTTGGGCGGCACGAACCCCGGGGGCACGATGGAGGCGCTATTCGGGACGCGGTTCGCCATCGCTGCTGTGGACCTTCCCGGCCATCTCGCGCGGATCCAGGCCGCCCTGGACGGACCCCATCCGGTCGGGCGCATCGGCCCATGAGCAAGCTCGTCTTCCGGGCGATCGCCCAGCTTGGCGATGAGCCCCAGGAGGTGTACTGGCTCGCCGGGTTCGAGCGGCGCGTGCCCAACGACTGGTACGTGCGGCTCGTGCTGTTGGGGCGGAAATCTGGGCGGTTCCGCACAATGAGCGTGCCGATCGGGCTTCTTCCCGCCCTCGCGCTGGGCGCCTGGTTCGACCGCGGGGAACTCAAGACCGCCAGCGCCCGCGGGGAGGTTGGAACCGCGCTCATCGGCGACGTGGGTGCCGGCGAGGTTGTCACGTCGGCGGACATTCCCGAACGCCTCTACACATTTCCCGGACCGTCCGGCGTACAACGCCTGTTCCGCTATAGCGCAGGCGATACCGAAGTGCTGGTTCCGGCAGCCGAGCTGGTCCGATTTCTCTTCCTGCACAACCGGGCGCTTGCGATTGCGGTCATGCGGCCTGGTGCCCTGAACCTCCTGTTCCGGCCGGAAGCTCCGGGGTACCAGGAACGGCGCCTTGTCGAATTCACCCGCGAGATGCCGCACCAATGCCTGACCAGGCGCTTTGTGAAGGAATTCGCCTGGCTGGCCCTCGATCCTGGCGCGCGCCGGTCATGGGACAGCGTCGCCGAACAGAGCGCAGGCCGGAATTATGTGATGTTCGCGCCGCCCCCCATCCGCGATTCACTGTGGCGGTCGCGCGGGGTGAGGTGCGGACACCGGTGGCTGGTGCTGGAACTTCTCTCGATCAGTGGGCGGCGGGCGCCTTGTGAGGAGCTTTCCTACAGTCATCCGCGGTTCCGAAGCGTTATCCGGGCATCTGCCGGTGCCGACTTTCCGGAATCGCGCGGTGCGCCGTCGGGGCCGCGCGAGCGTGTCCGCTACGTGTACGAACTCGACGGCGGAGGAGATGGAGCCACGGCCTCCCGCAACCTCTTAACGATCGGGCTCGACGCCAAGACCATGGATTTTGAGAGCCCAGTAAAGCTGATTCGGCTTGCTGCGGAAACCCGACAGCGCAGCGGTGCCCGCGCCGATGCCGGAGTTGACGGCGGCGGCTCAGGACGTATCCGAACGGTCGCAATCGGCGTCAGCGCCGGCGAACGCTCCGACAGCGCTTCGTCGCCGCCCCTCGAATTTCGGTCTCTCGCGCCGGCAAGGCCCGAGACCGCGGGGAATTTCGAGGCCTTTGAGGCCTGCGTGCAACGCCTCCGCAACCGATTGCGGCATGCGGACATCGCTACGGAGGTAGTCCAACTCAAATCCGGCCGCGCGTTCTCGACGCTCGGCCGAGACCCGCGGTCCGCGATGGTGGTGGCGATCCGGCTGCCAAGTCGCCCTCCGGCAGTGCTCTTGGACGTCGACCGCACTGGGGTCATCGCCTTGTCGGCCATGGTCTTGCTGTTTTCGGACCCGAAGGTGGCGGCGGCCACCGTCGGAATGGCGATGAAGCGAACGCTCGACGGGCTGGTGGATGCGGGCGGCCATTGGAGCCGCGAGATCGAAGAAGAGCTCAGCGGCGTGTGCCAGTCGCGGCGACTTCCCAAATTTCTGGTGCCACGCGATCAAACCCAACAACGGCTGGATTATTGGGCAGCAAGGCTAGCCCTGCTTTTAATGTAGGATATGTCGACAAAAAATAGAGTTTGCGGGACCGAACGTTGTTTGTTGTCGACAGCTACCGCAGTGATGCGGTGCGCGCCTACGCTTGCCGCTATTGGCAATCCGTCAGGCCCCGCCGGGCGATTCCGCCGGACTGGCTTCGGACAGACCCCAGTCGCACAAGCACGTTAAAGCGCTGAGACAGTCCAAGCGTTCAAGAGCGCCTCAAACTTTCGCGGGGTCCTGGTAAACAACCGAATGCTCAAGGTAAAAAATGCGGCGACCACAACCACCACGAGCACGAGCGGGAGCAGCACGAGTGATCTCCGCAAAAAGTGCCATCCCATCGTGAGATGCATCTTGGTGATGATGGCCTGAACTTCCGCCCGGGTCTTGTCTTCTTCGATGCGGTTGACGAGGTGCGGTATGTGCATGGCGCTTTTGAAAATTGCGTCCTTGGCCTTCAGTTTTGCGGCGACGTAGAAAACAACGATATGCACCCAGTCCGCCTGATGCGCGAAGCGGATGCTGGCATTGAAGAAGCTGCGCAAGCTCCTGTAGACCTCGCTTTGGTAGCTCAGCTTGCCTTCAGCCGCCAGATCGAACAGCTGATCGCGCAGTTCGAACAGCTGTTGTCTCGTGACGTCGACCACATACCGCTGCCAGACAACGTAGAAGAAGAAATATCCGAGGCCAAGTGTGATCAAGGAAGCCAGCCCATGATCGACCAAATCCCGATCTTGCCTGTGTTCCGGTTCGATTCCGGAGTCGTTTAAGGAACACATACTGGATACTCCGGTTGGATCCCATTCCGACCTCGTATCAGAAGCACACTTTCCAGGGCGCGACTACCGAAATAAGCAAGCAAAGGATCACGCATGGCACCGCAACCCTCCATTCACCTTGCCTTATCATCCCGACGTTCGCTCCATTGAGGATAAAAAGAATCATGAACGTGCTTAAATATGGATAAAGCGGAGGATCTGACATTCCGATGACAAAGCGTTTAACGAAGGCGATGACCGCAAGGGTCACCGAAACCGCCGTGCCTAGGGTGCACCAGAGCTGCTTCATCACCCCATCACTTTAGCATCGGAGAGGGCGTTGCCAGTGTCGATCGACCGTTGAAGACCATCGGGGCTGCGAACGGCCCGTCCTACCGCATCCATTTCGTCAGGAGTATCAGAACGAGGAGCCCTACCACGGCGATGATGGCCCAAAGTGCCCATGCGATCATCTCGCGTTCCGGCATCGGGATACCATGCGCCCTTCGTTTGCGCTGCCGGCCGACCAGAATCGCGATGACGCCGGGCACTCCGAACACCATCTCGCTTGCGGCAAGCCGGGAGGATCCATGAAGTCGCGTAAAGGCATCGAGGCCATATAGGACGGTGATGACGACAGCCCATGCAAGACTCCAGGCCGGCACTTCCAGGGGGTCCGGATGATTCTTTGCCCTCATGGCGTTCTGGCGTCGCTTTTGGCGAAAGCCAAAGCTGATGAACCCCAAAATTGCCCAAAACAAAGGAACTGTGCTTGAACGGTCCAAAAGCCCGTGCCCCGAGAACCTGAGTTTCCCGACCACGAGTTCCAAAAAGGGTATCGTAAATGAGGTGATGGCGAGCGCCATGGACACGACAAAGACTGCGGTGAGCGCGCGGTCGACCGCGTCCTGATTTCCTTCTTGCCCCGAGCCGCTTCCGGTACTGTTTAGGGAATGCATGCTGGACCCTCTTGCTGGATCGCATCTTCGCCTTGCTTGAGCAAATTAAGGCCTTCGTGCACATTACCGTACATTTCGACCGCTGGGGGAATCGCCGCGAGTATGGGAAGGGCCTCGCAGGCGCCGGTTCCGATGCATAGGCCTAGAAGCGCAGCGCTACCAAAATCCCACCGGGTAACATCCCACCAAGTTCCCCATGGGAAATAGCCGCTCGGATCTACATACAACAACGGATTGTCGAACCCGTACGCATACATATTGATTCCGCCGAGTAACCCCATCGGATCACTCGTAATATACCGCCCCGTCCTCGGATCGTAGTACCGCGCCCCATTGTAGAAGAACCCCGTCTCCTGATCATAGTACTGCCCGGGGTAGCGCAGGTTGATGGCGGCGATCGGCCGGGAGATCGAATGATCGGAGTGCGCATCCTCATCCGCCGGCTGGATCCTGCCCCCGGTGGGGCGGCTCGTCCCGAAGGCATTCCCGTTCCAGCGCCACACCACGCGTCCGGACGTACAGGTCGGGCTGAACCTGTGTGTGCGCGCAGGTAAACTCTAGCATTCACCCACGCACCAATCGGCGTATAGGCCGCAAGTCGCACACGATTCTGATTGGTGGCGGACAGTCACCGCCAACAAACCCGCTCGCATCATCGAAAAATAAACTGGTATCCTGAACCGCGCATTGTCCCCGGCGATGCGTCTGCAGCATCCCGCAACGCGGTAGGCCATCGGCTGTGGCCCCTACCGCGTCCACGCCACCAGGAGTATCGAAACGACAAGGCCGACCACCGCGATGACGGCCATCAGCACCCCCAGGGTCTTGAAGCGTGCCGGAATCGGGGTGCCGTGTGCCCGTCTTCGGTGTAGACCACCCATCACGATGGCGGAGAGGCCGAGCACCCCGAACACCATCTCGCTGGCATCAAGCCACGTCGATCCATGAAAGCGAGTATACGCATCGAGGCCGAAGAGCACGGTCATGACGATCCACCACGCCGTAGCCCAGGTAGGCATCTCGAGGGGGTCTGGATGATTCCGGGCTCTCATGGCTCTCTGGCGCCGCTTTTGACAAACCGCCCCGGCCGCAAACGCCGACCACATCCAGAGCATAGGCACCATACTCGAATGGTCCAGAAGCCCGTGGCCCCAGAAGCCACGCGGCCCGATGGCCTGATCTGAAAAGAGCATTACCATAGAGGCGACCGCGAGTACCACGGACAAGACGAGGACCACGACAAGTCCACGATCGATCAAATCCCGATCTTGCCTGTGTTCCGGTTCGATTCCGGAATCGTTTAGGGAATGCATACGGGGCCCGCCTGCTGGATCGCACCTTCGCCTTTCTTGAGCAAATTAAGGCCTTCGTGCACATTACCGTAGATTTCAACCGCTGGGGGAATCGCCGCGAGCAGCGGAATGGCCTCGCATAAGCCGGAAACCATGCATGCCGCTTCAGCGGCACCGGTACCAAAGTCCCACTTGGTAAAATCCCACCAAGTTCCCCATGGGAAATAGCCGATCGGATCTACATACAACAACGGATTGTCGAACCCGTACGCATACGTATTGATCCCGCCCGGTAATCCAATGGGATCACTGCTCACATACCGCCCCGTCGCCGGATCATAGTACCGCGCCCCATTGTAGAAGAACCCCGTCTCCCGATCATAGTACTGCCCGGGGTAGCGCAGGTTGATGGACGTGGGTGACTCAGTGCATATAGTGATAAAGGCGCGATCCCGGACCCAGGAGTTCGCTGATCGTGCTAAGAAATAAGCCGCTGCTCGCAAAGAGATTAAAAATGGTGAACGTAACCGCAAACCAGTAGTCGACCCCAGGCAGGGTGATCAATTTGTAGCCGAGATAAATCATCATCACCATACCGAAGATCGACACCGCCCATGGAGTCCGATACGGCGGAGGCGGCGGAAGCTTCATGACCACAATCTGCATGAAAGAATAAAACGCATAGAGCACGGCCGCTACCACGGTCATGACCATGAGTACATCGACGCCCTCGCGTTTCATGGCGTGCACGCGTTACCCGCGCTTGAGGTAGACGATGAGTTCAATGTATCAGCCGCGTTCCAAGCATCGACTGCCGCGTTTGCTACAGTTTTGCGCTATTTCCACAAAGAAAGAATCATGATAAAGCCCACGACAAAAGCTGAGATACTCGTTAAAAGGCTTATCCATATACACTCCTCAGCTGTTTTAATAGCCAGATAGACCATCAGGACGTAACCCGAAACCGACGTCCAATAAGGATATGGTCCTGCTGCGGGGCGTTTCAGTACGATAATCTCCGTAATATAATAAACAGCGATCATTCCCGCCGCTGCAAGCGACAATGCTATGGATATGCCCGGAGGCGGGCCTTTCATTGTTGACAAGCTCCACCAGCCGTATTCGATTGGGTCACGTTCCCGACAGCTTGAGCATCACCGGCTGCCGACACTGCCGTATCGAAGACCAAACCACCAAATTGACCGATAAGAGTTTCCGGCGCGACGAGTGCTGAGGTGACCGCTACGGCACCACCAACGAAACCAGTGCCGAATGAGTCAAACGCCGCGTTAAGATTACCGGTTTCATAGTAAGTGGTGGCCGCAGAAAAGCCCCCTCCAATCAAGCCACCGAGTCCGATTAAGCATAGCGGGCATTCCCCGCGCGGATCCGCGTATTCAAGAGGATTATTCCCCACATACGCATACGTGTTCAATCCACCCAGTAACCCGATCGGATCACTCGTAATATACCGCCCCGTCGCCGGATCATAGTACCGCGCCCCATTGTAGAAGAACCCCGTCTCCTGATCATAGTACTGCCCGGGGTAGCGCAGGTTGATGGCGGCAATCGGCCGGGAGATCGAATGATCGGAGTGCGCGTCGTCATCCGCCGGCTGGATCCTGCCCCCGGTGGGGCGGCTCGTCCCGAAGGCATTCCCGTTCCAGCGCCACACCACACGCCCCGCCGCATCGGTGGCCACCCGTGGGGTGCCTTCGTAGTCGGTGTGGAGGTAGAGAATGCGGTCGGGGCCGTGGCCGCCGAGGAGCGCCAGCTTGCCGTCGGGGCTGCGGATCCAGCCGGAGTCGCCGCGGTCGATCTGCGCCAGAGGGATCCTGCCGCGGTAGAGATAGTCGCGCAATACCTCGCCCTGCGCGGTGGTTTCGCTAAGGAGGCTGCCTCCCCCGCTCCCGTTACTACCGTGGCGGCGCCACCGAATGCTCCGCCAGGGATTGCTTTCAGCCCTTGAGTGAAGCTCCCGGTCTCATACCATGTTGTGGCAAATGCGATGCCGCCACCAAGCAGTCCGCCGGCAGCGATTTCGCCAATGCATCCATCCTCCCAGCACAAACCTGTGGGATCTGAGTAACGCAGCGGATCCGCGCCGACGTAACCATACGTATTCAACCCCCCCATCAATCCAATCGGATCACTGCTCACATACCTCCCCGTCTGCGGATTGTAATACCGCTCCCAGTTGTAATAGTGGCGGTCGAAATCCCGGTTATGCGAGGTTAGTTCCCAAAAGGTCTTGAGTTCATGAAGTGATAGAGCCCCGATCCCGGTCCGAGGAAGTCACCGATAACGACAAGAAAGAGGCCGCTGCCTGTAAAGAGATTAAAAATCGCCACCGTCATGGCAAAACCGTAGGGGACATCGGGTACGGTAATCGCCATGAAGCCACAACAAATGATCATCACCGCACCGAAGATCGACACCGCCCACGGCACCCGGTACGGCGGGAGCTTCAAGACCACGATCTCCATGAAGAAATCGAATGCATAGAGTATCGCCGCTATCACAGTCATGACCATAGCCACATCGATGCCTTGGCGTTTCATGGCGGGCACACGTTGCCTGCACCCGTGGACGATGAACTCGGCGATGCCGGCTGATTGAGCGTATTGCCCGCAGTCCACGTATCCATCGCCGCGGTCGTGATCACATCGAAGAATGTCGCCGCAGCGACTCCTACCCACGTCTCCGCCGCCGCAGTCATGGTGGCGCCAGCTATCGCGCCACCAGCCATTCCACTAGGTATTGCACTGAATGCATCGGACACGCTACCTCCCCCGGCCCACGTGCCGGCAAACGCGGCCGCACCACCAACAATCGCGCCACCGCCAACCGCAACTACACCGAAACAGAGGGGGCCGCACTGGCCGTTCGGGTCCACGAACGTCAGCGGATTGCCGTAGACATACGCGTACGTATTCAACCCACCGAGTAATCCAATCGGATCACTCGTGACATACCGCCCCGTCCTCGGATTGTAATATCGCGCCCCATTGTAGAAGAAGCCCGTCTCCTGATCATAGTACTGCCCGGGGTAGCGCAGGTTGATGGCGGCAATCGGCCGGGAGATCGAATGATCGGAGTGCGCGTCGTCATCCGCCGGCTGGATCCTGCCCCCGGTGGGGCGGCTCGTCCCGAAGGCATTCCCGTTCCAGCGCCACACCACACGCCCCGCCGCATCGGTGGCCACCCGTGGGGTGCCTTCGTAGTCGGTGTGGAGGTAGAGAATGCGGTCGGGGCCCCTACGTCCGCCCAGGAGCGCCAGCTTGCCATCGGGGCTGTGGATCCAGCCGGAGTCGCCGCGGTCGATCTGCGCCAGAGGCACCCTGCCGCGGTAGAGATAGTCGCGCAATACCTCGCCCTGCGCGGTGGTTTCGCTCAAGAGCCGCCCGAAGCGGTCGTAGTGGAAGACGACGGTGCCCTCGCGGGTGTCCTTCTCGATGCGCTCGCCGAAGCCGTTGTAGCGGTAGCGGGCGATGAGGCGGTGGTGCTCCCGCACCGTGCTGAGGCGCCCGGCGGCATCATAGGCGAAGGTGCGCGCGCCATTGCGGTCGGAGAGCATGTTGCCGGCGGCATCGAGGGAGAGCGTGTCGGTGCCAACCTGGATCAGGCGGTTGCTGTCGGGCGTATAGCGGTAGGGGACCGTTACGTGATGACGGATTTCGGCGTCGCGGTTGCCGTTGGCATCGTAGCTCCACTTGGTGGTGGAGTGCTTGCGGCCGAGGCGCTGCTGCTTGATGAGGCGGCTTAAGGCGTCGTAGTGGAACTGGTCGACCTCGGGGAGCGTCTGGCGCGACAGCAATTCGCCCAAGGCATCGTAGCTGTAGACGCGGGTGTCGGCCGAACCGATGAACTGGTCGTAGAGACGCCCGGTGGCGTCGTAGAGCCTGCGGTCGGTGATCCCGTTGCCGAAGCGCTGCGTGAGAGGCAACCCGTCGGGGCGATAAGTGATGCGGCTCAAGATCGGGGTGGCGCGGCCGTTCACGGTGGCATTGACGGCATCGATGCGATCGAGCGCATCGCGTGCGTACTTGACCGTGCGCCCGTCGGGATAGGTCATGCCGGTGAGGCGGTTGAGGGAGTCATAGGCGTAGGCCGTGACGTAGGAGACCCCGTCGATCGTGTCGGTCTGCCGGGTCGCCTGGCCGAAAGCGTCATACCGGTAGCGGGTCACGCCGTCGCCGTAGCGCACCGTGCACAGACGGCCGACCCCCAGCCCGCAGTCGCGGCCGGTGTCGTACACGAAGCGCACGTCGTCGCGGGAGCGCTCGTCGGTGTCCCGGTCGCGCCGCCAGAATCCCTCCCACCTCTTGCGGCGCACGGGCCGCCCCAGGTAGAGGACCGCGGTGAGCCGGTTCAGGGCATCGTAGTGGAACGTTGCCTTGACACCCCGGGCATCCGTCCGTGTCGCCACGAGGCCCGCGCTATCGTAGGTGAGCGTGGTCGTTCCGCGGTCGGGGCTCGTCTCGGAGAGGAGTTCGCCGAACCCATCGTACTGGAAGTTCGTGGTCGCCCCGTTCGGGGTCACAACCTGGGTGACATGGTTGCCGGAATCGTAGCTCAATTCGGTCACCCCACCCAGGGGATCAGTGACGCTTACCCGGCGGCCCAACGCATCGTAGGCGACACTCGTCACCCGTCCGAGGGCATTGGTAACACTCAAGAGCCTGCCATCGGGATCGTAGCTGAAGTCGGTCGTCGCCTGATCGGCGTTGGTGTGCTCAACGAGCCGCCCGAGCGGGTCAAAGGTGTTGGACACCTCCCGGATCACGGTGCCCTGGGGGTCGAGCAGTTCGGTCTGGGTCCGATCTCCGGCCGCATCGAGCGTGAACTGGAGCTTGTCCCCGACCGCATCGGTGATCCCGATCAGCCGCTGGGCGGCATCGTAGTGGAAGGTGCGCGTGGTGCCATTGGGCAAGGTGATCGTCGACAGTTCCCCCACCGGAGTGTACGCATAGGCGGTGATGCGCCCGGCGCGGGTGCGGCGGATGAGCCGCCCCATGGCGTCGTAGGTGAACTGGGTGACGACCCCGTTGGGGTCGGTGACCGAGAGGAGCCGACCGTTGGGGTCGTAGTCCGTATAGCGCCAGACCTGGCCGAGCGGATTCGTGACGGAAGCGAGGTTTCCTTCGGCATCATCATAGGTGAAGCGGGTGATCTCGCTTACACCCCTGCGCGGTCCGATGATCTCCGTGAGGAGGCCGAGGCTATTGTACTGGTACTGCCAGGTGCGCGCGTCGGCGCCGTCGCTCACGGTCTTGGTGAGGACGTGGCCTTCGGCGTCATAGGTGAAATCGACCACGTGGTCGGGGAAGCGGATCTCCGTCGGACGGCGCAGCGTCGGATCCCACGTGTAGGTCACCGTGCGTGCCTCGGCCGTGCCGGATGCGTCGGTACGCGCGGTGAGGAGTCCCAGATCGTCATAGGTGAAGGTCGTGGTGTTGCCGTCGAAATCCGTGCGGCTCGCGATGAAACCCTCCGCGTTGTAGGTGATGAGGCTCGTCATCGCCGTGCAGCCCGGGCAGGTGATGGTGACGCCGGCGGGTTTCATCGTGCCGAAGGCGTTGACAAAGGATCGCGTCTCGGTTGCCCCGAGAGGGTTCGTGACACTGGTCGTGCCGTCGCCGTTGTAGGCGAGCGTCACTTGGTCCACCCCGCCGGCGAGCGAAGAACTCACCGCCCGCCCCTGGCTATCGTAGGTCCAGGTGGCGAAGCGCACACCATCGGCATCGACCATCCCGGTGAGGGCGTTCGGGAAGGCCGTATCCTCGTAGAGGTAGCCGCGGGTTGTGCCGTCCGGATAGGTGACCGAGGTGAGGTTTCCGGAACTGTCGTACCCGTAGGTGTAGACGCCGCCGGACGGGTCGGTCATCCCGATGAGCTCATGGGCTGCGTTGTAGCGGAAATTGAGCGCATGCCCGAAGGGATCGGTGACCGTCACGAGATCGCCGGCCGCATCGTAGGTGAGCGTCTGCTTCAGGCCAGCGCGGTTCGCGATCGTAAGCAGCCGCCCGCTCGCGTCGTATGTCTCGACGCTATCCTGCGGTGTCGTGTAGGTCCAACCGACCTGGTCGCCCGAGGCGTCATAGAGGCCGGCGAGGCGCGCGGTCACATTCGCGGTGGGCGTCCAGACCCCGTTAGCGAGGGTGAAGAGAAAGGACTTGCCGTCGGCGAGCACGACCCGCGCGGTGGGCGCGGATTGGCCGCTCACCATCTCGACCGAGCGGTCGTAGGTCCCGCGCCAGCCAGCGCCAAGCTCCGTTGCGGGGATGCCCGAAACGTTGCTTTGGCTGTTGTAGACCCGCACGAAACGCAGCGGGAAGGGCCCGCGGCCCACATAATCGGGCTGGATGGCGAATTTGTTGCCGGTGGCACTGTTGATGGGGTCGCCGACACCGATGCCGCCGCCGTAGGTGTCGTTTATGAAGGTGTTGGAGGGGCTGTTGTAACTGTCGTTTATGAAGGTGTTGGAGGGGCTGTTGTAACTGCCGCCGCTATAGTTGTTATTGTAGTTGCTGTAGGGATCGCTATAGCTGGTGCCGCCGCCACCGTAGGTGCTCGTGAGGAAGCTGTCGCCGCCCCCATTCGTGTAGTAGCTGCTGCCATTGCTGAAGACGTCACTGCTTCCGCTGCTGCTTCCGCTGCTGCTTCCACCGCCACCGCCACCGCCACCAGCC
>JAJZRT010000330.1:843-5207 GCA_021802595.1 Pseudomonadota bacterium | reverse complement strand
GATCTGCAGATGGTGCCGGTCGAAGATCGGGAAGCCGATGCGGATCAGCGGTACCTCGAACTCCTCGCCCTTGTGGAAGGTGTCGCGCTGGATGTACTTTCCGTAGCTGTTGCCGATGAGGAAATCCGGCTTGTCGGTGAAGCACAGGCTGCGCAGGTGCCACAAGTCGGCGCCCGGATAGGCCTTGGCATTCGCACCGTAGGGGCTGGAGGCAAGCAGCTTCTCCATCGTCTTCGCCCACTTCTTGCCGCCGTTGTTGCAGACGACGTGGGTCGGCTCGATGCCGAATTCCATCATCAGCTTGACCATGCCCATGGTGAAGTCGGGGTCGCCATAGACCGCCATCTTCTTGCCGTGCAGCCAGGCATGCGAGTCGGTCATCATGTCGACCAGGCGGCCGCGCTCGAGTTGCAGGGAAGCAGGAATCGGCTTGCCGGTGACTTCGGAAACCTTCATCAGGAACGCGTCGGTCCATTCCACGCCCATCGGGATGTTGAGCTTGGGCACTTCATGGTTCCAGGTGTTCTCGACATACTTGCGGGTCTTGTCGAGGCCGAGCGGCTGGATCAGGAAGGTGGTGTGCGCGTTCGGGGCATCCTTCACCTCGTCCTGCGTCGTGCCGCCGGCATACATGCGGAATTCGCCGTCGGCCGGGGTGTCGAGCACCTCTTCCGGATCGGAGAGCATCGTGTAGTCGACGCCCATTTCCTTCAGGTAGCGCTTGATGACGCGGTAGTTGCCAAGGTAGGTTTCGAAGCCCGGCACGATGTTGATCTTGCCGTTCTTGCCCGGTTCCTTGCCCTCCATGGTGTTGAGGGTGAAGTAGCGCAGGATGCCCTCTTCCATGTTGTCCCAGCCGGTGACATGGCTGCCGACGAAGCTTGGCGTGTGGGCGAAGGGAATCGGGAAGTCCTGCGGGACGTTGCCTTCCTTCTTGGCGTTGTTGATGAACGCGTTGAGGTCGTCACCGATCACCTCGGCGATGCAGGTGGTCGACATCGCGATCATCTCGGCGCCGTAGAGGGCCTTGGCGTTGGCCAGGCCTTCGTGGATGTTCTTCTGCCCGCCGAACACGGCCGCGTCTTCCGTCATCGAGTCGGCGATGATGGCGATCGGTTCCTTGAAGTGGCGGTTGAAGTAAGTGCGGAAGTAGGCGATGCAACCCTGCGAGCCGTGGATGTACACCAGCGTCTTGTGGAAGCCGAGCGAGCACAGCGCCGAGCCGAGCGGCTGGCAGGCCTTGGCCGGGTTGATGGTCAGCGCCTCGCGCTTGAAGTTGAGGTCCTGGTACTCCTTGGAGGTCGTCCAGTTGAAGACCTCATCCACCTTCGCCTTGGGTGAAATTTCCTCGAACTTCTCGCGCTTGCGCGTGATCATGCCCTTGTAGTCTTCGTCGCGGAACAGGGGGAAGCACGGCTTGATCTTTTCTGCTGCTTGCATCTTCATCTCCTTTGCCCGGCCAGCTATCTGTGGACGCGGGCGAAAGTTGTCGAAAGGGTGTTTTGCTTCAGGCGGCCTTCAGCTCGGCGGCCTCTTCCTTCAGCCACGGCGCCTTGAGCATCTTCCACACGGGGTTGTTGAGGGTCAGGTCCATGTCCTTGGCGAACACGGCGAAGCCGTCGTAGCCGTGGTAGGGGCCGGAATAGTCCCAGCTGTGCATCTGGCGGAAGGGGTAGCCCATCTTGTGGAAGACGTACTTCTCCTTGATGCCGGAGCCGATCAGGTCGGGCTTCATCGCCTTGACGAACTCGTCGAGCTCGTGACCGGTAGCGTCGTCGTAGATCAGCGTGGCATCGCCCATGTCCTTGATGGTGCGGTCGTAGTCGTCGTTGTGGGCGAACTCGTAGCCGGTGCCGACCACTTCCATGCCGAGGTCCTCGTAGGCGCCGACCACGTGGCGCGGACGCAGGCCGCCGACGTAGAGCATCACCTTCTTGCCCTGCAGGCGCGGCTTGTACTTGGCGATCACTTCGTTCATGGCGGGCGTGTATTTCTCGATCACGCGCTCGGCGCCTTCCTTGATGCGGTCGTCGAAGAAGCTGGCGATCTTGCGCAGCGATTCGGCGATCTTGGTCGGGCCGAAGAAGTTGTACTCGAGCCAGGGAATGCCGTACTTCTCTTCCATGTGGCGGGAGATGTAGTTCATCGAACGGTAGCAGTGCAGCAGGTTGAGCTTGACGTTCGGGGTGTTCTCCATCTCGGCCAGCGTGCCGTCGCCGGACCACTGGGCCACGACGCGCAGGCCCATCTCTTCGAGCAGGATGCGCGAGGCCCAGGCGTCGCCGCCGATGTTGTAGTCGCCGAGGATCGCCACGTCGTAGGGCGTCTTCTCGAAGGCCTGGCCGTCGCGGTTGGAGAGGATCCAGTCGCGCACCGAGTCGTTGGCGATATGGTGGCCGAGCGATTGCGACACGCCGCGGAAACCCTCGCAACGCACCGGCACGACCGGCTTGTTGAGTTGGGCGGCGGACTTCTTCGCCACCGCCTCGATGTCGTCGCCGATCAGGCCGATCGGGCATTCGGACTGCACCGAGATGCCCTTGTTGAGCGGGAACAGCATCTCGATCTCGTCGATCAGCTTGGCGAGTTTCTTGTCGCCGCCGAAGACGATGTCCTTCTCCTGGAAGTCGGAGGTGAAATTCATCTCGCAGAACGTGTCCACGCCGGTGGTGCCAACGTAGTAGTTGCGGCGGCCGCCGCGGGCATACTGGCCGCAGCCGATCGGGCCGTGGGAAATGCTGATCATGTCCTTGATCGGGCCCCACACCACGCCCTTCGAGCCGGCGTAGGCGCAGCCGCGCATGGTCATCACGCCGGGCAGCGACTTGCGGTTGGAGGTGATGCACTTCTTGGACGACTCAAGCTCCTTGTCGTTCACCATCAAGTGCTTGGCCCGGTCCTTCTTGGCCTTTTCCGGGTAGACCTCGAGCACCTCCTGGATGAGGGCCTGGGTTTCTTCGCGGGTTAGCGCAGCCATGTTGCTTCTCCTTGTCGGACATCGGCAGCTATTTGTGCACGATGCCCCGTTCGATTGAATGGGATGACGACGTTCAGGCGGCAGCCGCTTCGGCAGCGAGTTGGGCGGCGGTCTTGCCGATGATGGAGGTGTCTTCCACTTCCATGATGCCGAACTCCATCAGCAGCTCTTCAAGTGCCTCCATCTCGATCGGCGTCGGGATGACGAACTTCTTGTTGTCGACGATCTTTTTGGCCAGGGTGCGATATTCATCGGCCTGCGCATGCGTCGGGTCGTACTCGACCACGGTCATGCGGCGGATCTCGGCGTGCTGGACGACGTTGTGGCGCGGCACGAAGTGGATCATCTGGGTGCCCAGGCGGGCAGCCAATGCTTCGATCAACTCGTCCTCGCGGTCGGTGTTGCGCGAGTTGCAGATCAGGCCGGCGAGGCGCACGCCACCGGAGTTGGCGTACTTGACGATGCCCTTGGCGATGTTGTTGGCCGCGTACATGGCCATCATCTCGCCGGAGCAGACGATGTAGATTTCCTGCGCCTTGTTCTCGCGGATCGGCATGGCGAAGCCGCCACAGACCACGTCGCCGAGCACGTCATAGAACACGAAGTCGAGTTCTTCGTCGTAGGCGCCTTCCTCCTCGAGGAAGTTGATGGCGGTGATGACGCCGCGGCCGGCACAGCCGACGCCGGGTTCCGGGCCACCCGATTCGACGCACTTGACGCCGCCGTAGCCGATGTTCATCACGTCTTCGAGCTCGAGGTCCTCGACGGAGCCCGCTTCCGCGGCGAGCTGCATGACGCTGGTTTGCGCCTTGCTGTGCAGGATCAGGCGGGTCGAGTCGGCCTTGGGGTCGCAACCGACGATCATCACCTTCTTGCCCGACTCGGCCAGCGCCGAGACAAGGTTTTGCGTGGTGGTAGACTTGCCGATGCCACCTTTGCCGTAAATGGCGCATTGACGCAGTTTTGCCATGATGCAATCTCCTTAGTCTGAAATTCGTTCGGGCGTGGGGCGATTCCCGTGTTCCCGACGTTGTAATGGCAAGGAGCATGCCACCGGCGCAATAAGCAACTAACCCACTGTTCCTGATAAGAAAACGACGTGTCACCCCCAAGCGACAGCGCAGCGGGTTCTTGTAGCACTTCCGACAATCCCGTTCAAAGCCCTACCCTGCCGACCTGGGCGCGGCTGCCGATCAACCGCTGCAACCTGCCCGCGGTGATCCTCGGCAGCCTCACCTTCCAGCGCCATCCCGCCGCGCTCGTCCTCGACGGCGTCGCCGAGTTGCATGCCGACCTCTTCGCGCTGCTCGACGGCATCGACGGCGCCGCCGAACGCGCGCGCCTGTTCCGCGACTACGTCGCCGCGCACTTCCGCCTCGACCATCTC
>JAJZRT010000330.1:0-833 GCA_021802595.1 Pseudomonadota bacterium | reverse complement strand
AGACGCCGGCATCGATGCGCATTCCCAAAGGAGGGCCAAGGCCAACTGGCTGCGCGTGCTGCGCGGCTGGAGCTTCGACGCCGATGGCCGCGAAGGCGCGGTGCTCAAGGGCTGGGTGGAATCGCGCTTCGGCCTCATCCCGCGCTTCCATGGCGAGCCGCTGCGCGACTTCACCGGCCCCGCCTGGCTGCATTACGTCGAGATGCGCGCCGCCGGCCTCTACGGCACCAACGCGCTCGAGGCACAGCTCGACCTGCTCTACGCCTATTGCCAATATGAATACGCCCGCGCCGCTGCCGGCGACCACATCACGCTCTATCGCGGCATCAACCGTCCCGGCGAGCACGAAGTGCTGTCGGGCGTGGGCAAACGCCAGGTCGTGCTGTTCAACAACCTCACCTCATTCACCGCCAACCGCGAGCGCGCCGGCGAGTTCGGCGACTACATCCTCGCCGCCGAAATCCCCACCGCCAAGATCTTCTTCCACTGCGCACTGCTGCCCGGCGTCCTCAAGGGCGAGGACGAACACCTCGTCATCGGCGGCGCCTACGAAGTGACTCTGAGCACGCTGTGAAAGTCGGCGCTGGCGAGACGGCAATCGGCCATCAAGATAGGTGGGGGCGTTTGCGCTAGTCTGCCTACGCTGCTCCAATCCCGTCGGTTGCCATGCCTGGACTCCGCTACCAATAATGCTGCAATGGCACCACGCTTGACTCGGGGGCTCCGGATTCAGTGTCGTGAGCTTTCAAGTTGTCCGGATTTGTAGCACGTGATCTGTCCGGTCGTCATAGTCACCTGAAGGAGGTGGCCGATGAGACGGACGGAGCTGTTAC
>JAJZRT010000329.1 GCA_021802595.1 Pseudomonadota bacterium | reverse complement strand
AATCAGTTCTACCCGATCAAGCTCAACGCCGCCCAGCCCGGGACCTATGAGATCAAGCTGAAGTTCCTGCGGCAATGGAACGGCATCTGCACCCGGCTCGGCGAAAAGGAGTTGAACGCCTATATCAACACCTTCATCGACAAGATCAAGGCCAACGGTCAGCTCGCCGTGGTATATCAGAAGTGGATGGGCTTCGCGCCGCCCAAGCCGGACGAATTCCCCACCTCCGTGCCCGGCGTTCCCTTTACGGTGCAGTGATCGAAACCCCATAGCGCGATAGGGAACACCATGCAAGCTAATCCGAATGCTCCGGCATATCCCGGAACCGCACCGATGATCCTCATGGAAGGCGTCGACAAGTGGTACGGCGCTTTCCAGGCATTGAAAAATGTGCACCTGACGGTGAGCTGCGGCGAGAAGATCGTTCTCTGCGGACCCTCAGGGTCGGGAAAATCGACGCTGATCCGCTGCCTCAACCGGCTCGAGAACTATCAGCAAGGGCGCGTCGTGGTGCGCGGGATAGAGCTCGACCAGAGCAGCAAGACGATCGATGCGGTGCGGCATGAAGTCGGCATGGTGTTCCAGCAATTCAACTTGTTTCCTCACCTCACGGTGATGCAGAACTGCCTCCTGGCACCGATGAAGGCGCTGGGCAAGGGCCGCGCGGAGGCTGAGGCCACCGCCCGCCGGCTGCTCGACCGGGTCAAGATACTCGATCAAGCCGACAAGTATCCGGCCCACCTGTCGGGCGGGCAGCAACAGCGGGTGGCGATCGCCCGCGCGCTGTGCATGGAACCGAAGCTGATGCTGTTCGACGAGCCGACCTCGGCGCTCGACCCGGAGATGGTCAAGGAAGTGCTCGACACCATGATCAGCCTGGCCAATGAGGGAATGACGATGATTTGCGTCACCCACGAAATGGGCTTCGCCCGGTCGGTCGCCGACCGGGTGATTTTCATGGCTGACGGAGAGATCATCGAGCAAGGTCCGCCGGCGGAGTTCTTCAAGAAGCCGCAGCACCAGAGAACGCGAGCCTTCTTAGGCGAAATTCTCGGCAACCATTGATTCAGTCGCAAGCGACGCATAGCCGAGGAATCCGCGCCTCCGAGCCCCGATGAATGAACCCCTCCCCGGCATGCCGCGAAGCTTGCGCGGCATGTTGATGATCATGGCGGCGGTGGCGATGTTCGCCGTCATGGATTCGATCTCGAAGTACCTGACCCGCTTCTATCCGGTGACGATGGTGGTGTGGGCGCGCTATGCCTTTCACACGCTGCTGGTGACCGCCCTGCTCGGCCCGCGTCTGGGTCTGGCACTGGTACGTACCCGCCGGCCGGGCACGCAGATCGTGCGCGGCCTGCTGCTCGCGGCGTCCACACTGCTGTTCGTCGCGGCCTTGAAATACCAGCCGCTCGCCGAGTCTTCCGCGATCTCCTTCCTGGCACCGCTGCTGGTCACGATGATGGCCGTATTGGTGCTGAAGGAGCAGGTCGAACTCGCCCGCTGGCTCGCGGTCAGCGCCGGCTTCGTCGGCGTCCTGATCATCATGCGTCCAGGCAGCGGCGTCTTTGCCTGGTCCTCGCTGCTGCCGCTGGGCACGGCCGCCTGCTTCGCCTCCTATCAGATACTGACGCGCCGGATCGCAGGGCTGGAGAGTCCCCACACCTCTATTTTCTACTCCGGCCTGGTCGGCATGCTGCTGCTCTCCCTAGCCTTGCCCGACGCCTGGAGGCCACCGCAGAGCTGGTTTCACGCGTTCCTGTTCATCGCCGTGGGCTGCATCGCCGGCTTCAGCCATCTGACCCTGATCAAGGCCTATGAATTCGCCCCCGCCGCCAAACTGGCCCCGTTCAGCTACACCCAACTGATTTGGGCCACCGTCGTGGGCTATCTGGTGTTCGGGGATTTCCCGGATCGCTGGTCGCTGCTCGGGATCGCCATCCTCATGGCCAGCGGCATCTACATCGCGACGCACCAGCATCTGTCAGAGCGCCTGCTGCGCGCAGCGCAGCAGGAAGGCACTCCCGGCGCCTGAGTCGGGGATGCCAGTCGCTGCGAAGAGGGCCGCCGGGTGACGCCGCAATGAATAGCGTGACGACGCTGAACGGGAGTGGATCTCACGCCATCGCCCTCACCGTCGCGGCGGCGTTCTTCATGGAGACGCTCGACGCCTCGATCATCACCGTTGCCCTGCCCTCGATCGGCACCGGCTTCGGCAGCACCGCACTGGACGCCAGCGCCTGCGTCACCTCGTATCTGGTGGCGCTGGCGGTATTCGTGCCGGCTGCCGGTTGGTGCGGCGAACGCTTCGGCGCGCGCCGGGTGTTCGCCTCGGCCATCGCCCTGTTCACCCTGGCATCGTTGCTGTGCGGCCTCGCCCCATCGCTCGGTCTGCTCATCGCCGCCAGAATTCTTCAGGGCACGGCGGCAGCATTCATGTCGCCGGTAGGACGCTTCGTGGTGCTGCGCGAAACTCCCAAGCAGCGGATCATCGAAGCCATCGGCACCATCACCTGGCCGGGACTCATTGCGCCGGTGCTGGGTCCCGTACTGGGCGGTCTAATCGTCAGCCACGCCTCGTGGCGCTGGATCTTCCTGGTGAACCTGCCCATCGGCCTAGCCGGGATAGGCCTGGTACTGCGCCACATTCCCCCGCGCGCGCCGACGGCGAGAGTCCGCTTCGACACCGTCGGCTTCCTGCTGACGGCGCTGACCTTGGCAGCGCTGGTCGAAGGGCTGGCACGACTGGGCAACCTGGATGCCTGGTCGCCCTGGCCGCTGGCGCTGGTGGGTGTCGGCCTGTTGATGGCGGTCGGCTGCGTTAGGCATGCACACCGCAGCGCGGCACCCATGCTCGACCTGCGCGCTGTCGCCGTGCCGAGCTTTGCGCTCGCCGTGGTGAGTTTCGGCTTCGTCTCTCGCGTCGCGATCAACGCCTCGCCTTTCCTGTTGCCGTTGATGTTCCAGCTCGGTTTCGGTTACTCGCCCGAACACGCTGGGATGATGGTGTTGGCCTATATGGCCGGCAACCTGCTGATGAAGAGTGTCACCACGCCGACGCTGCGCCGCTTCGGCTTCCGCAGGGTGCTGACGACCAACGGCGCCCTGTGCGCGGCTTCGCTCTTCGGATGCGGACTGCTGGCGCCCGGGATTCCGGCCGTGCTGAGCTATGCGGTGCTGCTCGCTGCCGGCATGACGCGCTCGATGAATTTCACCGGCATCACCACTCTCGCCTTTGCCGATATCGGCGCCGAGCAACGCGCCGGCGCCAACGCCTTGGCGACCATGCTGCAGCAGGTGGCCATGAGCATGGGTGTCGCCTTTGCTGCATTTGCCTTGAGCGTTTCTGAGGCATTGGGCGGCGCCCCGACTCTGCAACTCGCCGACTTCCACCATGCCTGGTTCGCGTTGGGGGCACTGATGATGCTAGCTACCGCTGGTGCCCTGAAGCTGGACCGGAACGCCGGCCTGGTCATCTCCGCTCGCGATAATGGAATGGTCGCCCCTACCCGAAACGGCATCAGAGTGCCAAAGTGGAGCTGTTATACAACCACTTGAACGAGAGGAGCGACCGAGATGAATGTTACGACGATAGGCATTGATTTGGCAAAGGCGGTGTTCCAAATGCATGGGGCAGACGACAAGGGGCGAGCGGTGATGAAGAAGCAGCTCAAGCGCGCACAGATGTTGCCCTTCTTCGCCAACCTGACGCCGTGCCGCATCGGCATGGAAGCCTGCGGCAGCGCCCACTATTGGGCGCGGAAGCTCCAGGCATTGGGGCATACCGTAGAGCTGATTCCGCCGCAGTACGTGAAGCCGTTCGTCAAGCGCAACAAGAACGACGCGGCGGACGCCGAAGCGATCTGCGAGGCCATGATGCGCCCGAACATGCCGCTGGTGCCGATCAAGAACGCTGAGCAGCAGGCGATCCTGAGCGTGCATCGGGCCCGGCAAGGATTCGTCAAGGCGAGGACCGCGCAAGCCAACCAGATCCGGGGGCTGCTGGCCGAATACGGCTTCATCATCCCGAAGGGCATCGGCCATATCCCCAAGCGGGTGCCCGAGATCATTGAAGACGGCGAGAACGACCTGCCGGGCAGCTTCCGGCTGCTCATCGCGCGCTTGGTCGATCATCTCAAGGAACTTGACCGACAGGTCGGAGAACTGGAGGCCGACATCCAGCGCTGGCATCGGGACAACGCCGCCAGCCAGGGACTGGCGAAGATACCGGGCATCGGGCCGCTGTCGGCGAGTGCGATGGTGGCATCGATCGGAGATGCCAGGAACTTCAAGAACGGCCGACAACTGGCGGCCTGGATGGGCATCGTCCCTCGGCAGCACTCGACGGGCGGAAAATCGACGCTGCTGGGAATCAGCAAGCGGGGCGACACGTATCTTCGAACCTTGCTGATTCACGGCGCCAGGGCAGTGATCCGGGTGGCGGAGCGCAAGCCGGACGCCGATCCTTGGCTGAAGAGACTGATGGCCCGGCGCAACAAGAACGTGGCTGCGGTGGCCTTGGCGAACAAGAACGCCCGCACGATCTGGGCGCTCCTGGCGCATGACCGGAAGTACGAGGCGCACTACGCC
Source organism: Pseudomonadota bacterium (assembly GCA_021802595.1). Next base: position 617 of record JAJZRT010000329.1, on the reverse strand, counting down.
CGGCAGGGAGCCCACTTGGGAAACGGGATAGCGGCATGAATAGCTCGATCCTCCTTGTGGGTACGGGTTTCCCACAGCGCTGCTCGCCTCTGGTAATAGAGGGACCGCCGGCGATCAGCGCCATGGAAAACCCTGCGGCTTAGCAGAACAACGACAACCGACTTCGAAAGGAGAGCTTCCACCGATTGCACAGGCAATCATGAAGTGATGGCAAGACAGGTCAGACCGTGGCCAGGACAATCCAAAGTCGTCATAGCGCGAAAAGCGCGTCGCGATGATCGGAACCTGGCCAGCACATTCCATCAGGGACAGAGGCTTCGAGCCTCGATCAAAGTCCGGATCTATGGCTGCAATCTTCACCTTCTTACCGTCATCAATTGAAAGCTTGGCAAAATGGGGGCGACCATCTATGACGGCTTTGGTGGTGGGTTCATGGCCCGTGTGCAGTTTTGGCCGCGCCGAAACAGGCTCCTCGCAACGACGGCGATGTCAACCGGCGGAACGAGTCTTCCAGGGCGCGGCGGCGGGGAGCAGCAGCATGCCCGGCAGGGCGAGCGCGGCGCAGAGCAGGAAGAAGCCGAGCCAGCCCAGCCGGTCGACCAGCAGGCCGGCGGTGG
>JAJZRT010000328.1 GCA_021802595.1 Pseudomonadota bacterium | reverse complement strand
GGTGTAGGTGATCGCGGGCAGCACCTGGCGATACAGGCGGATGCCCTGCTTGGCAAACGCGGGCTTCAGACGGTCGCCGTCCATGACGATGGGCGCGGCGCTCTGCGGCAAGCCGACGAGATCCAGTTGGCCGCCCTCGAAGGCCAGCCAGCGCGACTGGTCCTCCTCGATGATGCTGATCTCGACCCGTCCCACCTGGGGCATGTGCTTGCCGCGCATTTCGCGCACCAGCTGGTCGTCCCAGGCGCTGCCGGTGGACTTGAAATTCCAGATATAGCCGCGGTAGTCGGGATTGGCGGTGAGCACGATCTTGCTGCGCGGTACGTATTGGCTGAGCTGATAGGGACCGGTGCCGACCGGATGGGCGCCGCTCTGGGCGCCGTATTCCGTGATCACCTCGCGCGCCACCGCGGCCAGCGCCGGGTAGGCGACGGCATAGAGGAAGTTGAAATCGGGATGGGTCAGTTGCACCTTCAGGGTGTAGCGGTCGGGCGCGCTGAGTCCCGCCACCGGCGCATCGTAATCGAAGTGCCCGGTCTTCCTGGCACGGGCGACCAGCGCGTCCAGGCCGACGATCCTGCCGGAGAGCAGGTAGGCCGAGGGCGAATGGATCGCCGGATCGAGCAGCCGCTCGAAGGTGTAGACGTAGTCCTGCGCCGTCAGCTCGCGGCGCTGTCCCTTGAAGGCCGGGTCGGGGGTGAAGTAAATCCCCTTCTTGACGTGGAAGATGTAGGTCTTGCCGCCGTCCTCCACTTCCGGCATGGCGGTCGCGGTCAGGGGTACGAGCTCGGCCGGGCGGGCGAGATAGTCGTAGGTGAGCAGGGGCTCGAAGATCGACTCGGCGACCCAGATCGAGTAGGCGTTGTAGGTGCGGGCGATGTCGAAGCCGTCGTCGGCGGCGACGAATGCGGCGTGGATGACCTTGTGCGGGTCGGCCGGGCTGGTGGCCGTGTTTGGCCCGGCCCAAGCCGTCTGCCCCGCGGTCACGGCGATGAATAGGACAGAGATGGTGGCGCCGGCTGCAATCCATTCCCGCCAGCCGCCCTTGCGCAATACCATCGACCATCCTCGCATCAAACAAAACCCGGAAAATATACACCAAAGGTTCTACCCGGTCGCGCCAGCTTAGGGTGGGGACTTCCCCCCCCGACGTGAGATAATCGCGGCCACCAGGACAAGGGGGCATGAGCGCAGTGGACCCGAAGTTTCGTATCAAGACGACGCCGCCGGGCATGCGCAGGAACTTCCTGCAGCGCGAACGGCTGTCGCTGACCAGTGCGCCCTATTCGGATTGCCAGGTCGTCATGATCCGCGCCGGCGGGGGCTTCGGCAAAACTTCGTTGTTGTCCCAGTGGCGGGCGGAATGCCTGAGCAGGCAGGAGCGCGCCGGCTGGCTGGCCCTGGACCAGGGCGACGACCCATTGAGCTTCGCCCACGGCTTGAACCATTGCCTCGATGCCGATGGCGGACGGGGAGAGAAGATCGTCCCGGAGGGCCTCTGCGATTGCAGCGACGGCATCGAGGCGCTGACCCTGCTGATCGGCGCGATCATCGACTCGCCCGGGCCGATTGCGCTGATACTGGACGATCTGCACGCCCTGCCCCGGGAGACCCTGGCGACGTCCATCCCCTACCTGATCCAGAACGCGCCGCCCAACCTGAGATTGCTGCTCGGCTCGCGCAACTATTTCAAATCGATTTCATCGAGCCTGTTGAAGCGCGGCGACTTCGCCCTGGTCGGCGAAGACGATCTGCGCTTTTCCGAGCAGGAGACGCTGGCGATATTCCGCTCCCGGCCGGACATGAGGGTGGAGCGCGAGGAGGCGGTGAGGATACACGCGCTGTCGGAGGGCTGGCCGCTGGGTCTGGACATCGCTCTGGTCGCCATCGCGGCCTCCCCCAACCGCGGCGAATTGCTGAGCCGGCTGTCGATCGGCAGCGACGACATCGCGCTGCATCTCCTGGAATCGTTGAGCGCCAGCCTGTCCGACTACGACCTGGCCTTGCTCTGCCGCTTGTCGGTGTTCGATGTCATCCGCCCCGCGCTGGTGAAGAGCGTCTTTCCCGATCCGCACGCCTTCGATCGGCTGGAGACGCTGTACCAGACATCGTCCCTGCTCACCAAGGCCGACGGCGCCGACTGGCTGAGCCTGCATCTCCTGGTCAGGCAGCATTTGCACAAGCGCTACCAGGCATTGCCGGCCGAAGAGCGGCATGCCTTCTCCCTCTCAGTGGCAAACTGGTATGCGGACCAGGGTCTGTTCGAGGAAGCGGTCGATCACGCCTTCGCCGCGAACCGGCCGGATCTCGCCGGCCGCTTTGCCGAGAATTGCCTGTTCGAACTGGTCGCTCAGGGGCGCATCGCCAAGGCGATGGATTGCGTTGCCGGTCTCGCGCCGGCAGACATCATGGCCCGGCCCGCGCTCAGGATCGCCGCCGCCTGGACCCACGTCCTGTGCCGCGATCTGGTGCGGGCCAGGGAACTGTCCGAACTGATCGCCGGGCATCCGGACGCCACCGAGACCGAGCGCATCGAGGCGCAGCTGCTCGATGCCGCGATTGCGCAAATGGCCGACGACCGTGCCGGCAGTTTCGCGATCCTGAGCTCCCTGGACGGGGTCGCAGCGATCGGCACCGGCTTCCAGATGCAGGTTCTGTCGCTGCTGCGCGCGATGGCCATGCTCGATCGGGGCCGGCCCGCGGAAACACGGCAGATCCTTTTTCTGGCCAAGCAGTCATCGGGCAAGCGGGTATCGGCCTTTCTGTCGAATCTGATGGAGTGGGTGATCGGCTGTTCCTACCTGAGGGAGGGCCGCTACGCGGATGCGGAGGCGCATCTCAACGCGCACCTGCAAAAGGCCGAAGAAAAATGGGGCCGGCGCAACAACATGGCGGTGCTCCTGGCCGGGCACCTGGCCTTTGCCCTGCTCGAACAGGGCAAGACGGAGCAGGCCAAGTCGGTGCTCGCCGATCGTCTGGATGCGCTGGAGAAGTTCGGCATGGCCGAACCCCTGATTGCGGCCTATCTTTCCCTCTACTTCAGCGAGATCGCGTCGGGCCGGCCCGAGCAGGGCGTTCGCTACCTGTGGGCACTGAGGGACAACGGCGCCAATCTGCGCATGCCCAGGCTGATTCTGCGCGCCTGCTACGAGGAGATCAGGTTTCGCGCGCTGCAGCAGGACGTCGCCGGCGCGTGCCGCGCCCACGCCGAACTGGAGTCATTGCCGCTGCGCATGGACGGCGATGACCCCGACTACCTGGTGAGCTTCGATCAGCTCCATGTCGAACTCGGGCACGCCTTTTACCATTTCGCCTGCGAGCGTTATGCGGACGCTTTGGCTTGTTTCCAGCGTGCCGGCGCCATCGCGGCCCGAATGGGCCGACAGAAGGAGGCCAACGAGATTGCCTTGTTCTCGGCGGTCGCGGGCAGGCTGCTGGGCGTCGCCAGGGAGGAGGGCAGCGTCAGTATTTCTTTCAGCACCCAGACCCTGGTCCAGCATGCCGCGCCCGCTTTGCGCCGGCTGTGCGTTGGCGTTGACGGACTGGATTGGCGCGATGTGCTTGCCTTGCGGCCGTTTCCCCAGCCGATACAGGTGCCGTCGGGATCCGCCGGCGAGGGCCGGATGCTGACCCGGAAGGAGACGGACATTCTGCTGCTGCTCCGCTCCGGCGCGGTGAACAAGCAGATCGCCCGAACGCTGGGGATCAGCCTGGAGACCGTCAAATGGCACCTGAAGAACATCTACGGCAAGCTCAACGTCTCCGGCCGCAAGCATGCGATCTCCCAGGGACAGCGCCTGGGTCTGTTCGAGGGGCAGGAGCAATCCCCTCGGCGGGAACGGGCGCTGCCGCTGCAGTGACCGGATCGGAAGCGCCGTGTCAGCGGCGCCGACTCAGAAGCGATAGCCTAGCGAGACCGAGGTCGACACCGGATTCAGCGGCGCGTCGGCGCTTTGCCCGGTCGATAGGTGCACGGTGGTGTGCAGATAGGTCTTGCTGATCATGGCGTCGGCGAACCATTTGCCGTTGAAGGCATAGGTGGCGCCGATCTGCGGCGTCAGTCCCCAGGCGTTATCGACGGTGAAGGTGGTGGGCGTCCCGCCCGGATTGGTGATCGCGGTCAGCGTCCCCGAGCCTTGCTCTTTGCGGAATTTGGCGTAGGTGAGGCCCATCCCGACGTAGGGGCGGAATGCCTCCGTTGCTCCTAGAAAATGATATTGCCCGAACAGGGTCGGCGGCAGCTGTTCCAGCGAGCCCAGCTTGCCGGCACCCTGCAACGCACCGGCACCGTAGATCTGGTGGGTGTAAGGCGTGCCCAGGCCCAGCTCGGCCGAGACGTGCGGGGAAAACCAGTAGCCGATGTTCACGATCGGCTGGGTATCCGAACCCGACTGATTGTAGGTGTTGACGATGCTCGGCGCGCTGAACGGGCCGATCTCGCCCTTGGGGGCGATATGGTTGATGCCGACGGCCACCGTCCAGCCCGTCAGCTCGAAGGCGTTGGCGTTGGCGGACAAGACCAGCGCGAGCGCCAGGGTCTTCAGCAACGCTGCGCTGCGCGTATTTGCGTGTTGCGATTTCATGTCTGTCTCCTGTGTTCGCGTGATTACATCCAGCCCTTCAAAGCCATCTGCGTCGCGACGTACTTGGCCAGCAGGGAATAGCCGTAGGGTGTCGGATGGACGGTGTCGGCAAACAGGTAGTGGGAAACGTCGCCGGTGTTCACGTTGGCCGTGGTGCACACCAGGGACGAGGCCAGGATATTGGCCGCGGGCGCGAGGTTGCAGGCGGGCGTGGTCACGTTGCTGAGACCGTATTGCGCCGGATCCTGGGTGTTGAGATGGCTCTGCGAGTTGGCGTCGACCAGCAGCACGTCGGGATCGTTGGCCAGGCCGGCCTGCAACTGCGAATTGAAGGTCGCCACCATGGTGTTGATCAGGCCCACGGTGGAGGCGCTTTGGGCGTCGCCGAACGGGGTCGTGCCGATGTCCGGGATATTCACCACCGTCACGTACTTGGCGCCGTTGCCGACGATCAGGGTATTGATGTAGCCGGCCAGTTCCGCGCCCGCCTGTCCCATCGCCTGAACCGCCGCCGTGCTGGCCGCGGTCGTCGCGGCCGGCGTCAGTTCGGCGATGGCCTGGGCCTGGCAGTTGCTGGCCTGCGCGTCGGTCGGCGTGCACAATCCGGCGGCGATGTCGGATTGCATTCGG
>JAJZRT010000327.1 GCA_021802595.1 Pseudomonadota bacterium | reverse complement strand
GCGTGCTCCAGCATCCCCTTGATCGGCGCGAAGCCGGTGCCGCCGGCGATGAAGATCATCGGCTTGTCGGAGTCCTCGCGGATGAAGAAGCTGCCGAGCGGGCCTTTCAGGCGCAGGATGTCGCGTTCCTTCAGCGTGGTGAACACCTGGTCGCTGAAGAAACCGCCCGGCACGTGGCGGATGTGCAGTTCCAGCAGCGCATCATCGTGCGGCGGGTTGGCGAGCGAATAGCTGCGGCTGCGGCCGTCCTTCAACTGGAAGTCGATGTATTGCCCGGCGAGAAATTGCAGGCGTTCGTTGGCGGGCAGCTTGATTTTCACCACCATCACGTCGTCGGCGCGCTTCTCCAGCTTTTCCACTCGGCACGGCAGGGTTTTCACCACGATGTCCCTGGCCGCGCCGATTTCCTTGGCTTCGATGACCATGTCGCTCAAGGGTTTGGCGCGGCAGAACAGGGCGCGGCCCTGTGCCTTTTCCTCATCCTTCAGGGCGTTGGCGGAATGCGCGCCGTAGTCGATCTGGCCGGACAGCACCTTGCCCTTGCAGGCACCGCAGGCGCCGTTGCGGCAGCCGTAGGGCAGCGCAAAGCCTTCGCGCAGGGCGGCTTCGAGGATGGTTTCGTCGTCGTTTACGGTGAATTGATGCCCGCTGGGCTGGAGGGTGACCTGGTACGGCATGATGTGCGCTTAGAATGCGGTGAAAAACCGGTGAATTATCTCCCGGGTGGGCGGGGTTTTCACCCTTGCACCTGAAGGGTTACAGGCTGAGGCAATGAAAAAGATCTTGATCGTGGGGTTCGGCGATGTGGCGGAGCGGCTGGTGAGACGCTATGCCGGGCAGGCCGATTTCATCGGCATCGTCCGCCGCGCCGAGCGGGCCGCCGACCTGCGCGCGCTGGGTGTGACGCCCTACGTCGGCGACCTTGACGCGCCGGCCACGCTGAAGCGCCTGCCGCGCGTCGACGGCGTGTTGCATTTCGCACCGCCGCCCGGCGAGGGAACGACCGACCCGCGCACGGCCCATCTGCTGCATGCGCTGGCCAGGCACGGCAAGCCGGGGGCGCTGGTCTACATCAGCACCAGCGGCGTGTACGGCGATTGCGGCGGCGACTGGGTCAGCGAAACGCGCCCGGTGGCACCGGTGAATGGTCGTGCGGTGCGGCGGGTGGATGCCGAGCGCCAGCTGCGCGCCTGGGGCGAGGCGCTGCGGGTGCAGGTGAGCATCCTGCGCGCGCCGGGCATCTATGCCGCCGACCGTCTGCCGCTGGAACGCATCAAGCGCGGCACCCCGGCCTTGGTCAGCAAGGACGACAGCTACACCAATCACATCCATGCCGACGATCTGGCGCGGCTGGCGTGGGCGGCGCTGTTCCGTGGCCGTTCGCAGCGCATCTACCATGCGGTCGACGCGCATCCGCTGAAGATGGGCGACTGGTTCGACAGCTGTGCCGACGCCTTCGGCCTGCCGCGGCCGCCGCGCGTCAATCGCGCCGAGGCCGAAAACGTGCTGTCCGAGGCGCTGCTGTCGTTCCTGCGCGAGTCGCGCCAGCTGTCGAACGCCCGCACCATGCGCGAACTGCGCCTGAAATACCGCTATCCGACGTCGGACGACCTGCTGCGCGAAATCAGGCAGGCCCGTCCGGAGGGGGGCAAGGCCGTCGAGGACGCGGCCCAGGGTCAGATGAAGCTGTTCTGAGCGATCCGGAATTCAGCGCAGCAGATCGTCGGGTTCCCGCTTGAATTCGCCTTCCAGTACATCGTCGTTCGCCGGCCGCAGCGGGTCCGCCTTGCGTCCGGCCCAGGTACCGGGGATCAACAGCAGAATCACGGCCAGGATGTCGCTGATGAATCCGGGGAAGACAAGCAGGCCGCCCGCGAGGAGAATGCGGCTGCTGGCAAACAGCGAAGCGATCGGGTTGGCGCCCGACTGCAGCGAGAACAGCAGGCGGGCGCGCCAGACGGCACGCTCGACGCGGATCAGCAGGATGCCGGCCACGGCTGCCAGCAGCAGCCACAACAGCACCCAGCTGCCGATGGCCCGGGCCACCCAGAAGATGCCGACGGCCTCCAGAACCGGAAACGACAGCAGCAGTAGCACAATCCAACCAAAGCGCATGACATGGAACCTTTGTTAGTCTTGACGAATGTACCCGATACGGCGGGCGCCGAGAAACTGGCACGCGCGCTGGTCGAAAGCCGCGCGGCGGCGTGCGTGAACGTTTTGGCGGCGTGCCGCTCCATCTACCGCTGGCAGGGCGCGGTGGAAACGGCGGAGGAAATCCCGCTGCTGGTCAAAACCACCGCAGCAAGCTATCCGCAGGTCGAAGCGATCGTCCGCGCACACCACCCTTACGACGTACCTGAACTGATTGCCGTACCCATTACACACGGCCTGCCCGCCTATCTCGACTGGGTGGCCAAGGAGACTGAGAAGCATGATTAAGTGGATTCGTTTGCTCGGCGCATTGCCTGTATTTTGGGGTGCGCTGGCGTTTTTTCCAGTGGCCCACGCCGAAGAATTTCTCGACCCCGAAGTCGCGTTCAAGTTCTCGGCGCGTGCGCTGGATGCCAATACGCTGGAAGCGCACTGGCAGATTGCCGACGGCTATTACATGTATCGTGACCGGTTCAAGTTCGAGGTCGACGGCGCGACGCTGGGCACGCCGCAGAAGCCTGCCGGCAAGGTGAAGCACGACGAGAACTTCGGCACGGTCGAGATCTATCGCAAGGACGTGCGTATCACGCTACCGATCCAGCGCGCGGCGGGAGGCACGTCGGTCACCCTCAAAACGGTGTCGCAGGGCTGCGCGGACGCCGGGCTGTGCTACACCCCGCAAAGCGAAAGCATCACGCTCAAGCTACCTGCCCTCGTGAGTGCCGCAGTGGCCGCCCCGCCTGCGGCCAGCACGGCCTCCCCGGCGTCCGCACTCGACCGTCTGCGCAGCCTGGCGGGCGATTCGGGCATGCCCAAACTCCTGCCGCCGGACGAGGCATTCCAGGTTACCGCCGCCATGCCGGATGCGCAGACAATCAAGCTGGATTACGCGCCGACGGCCAATACCTACCTGTATCGCGACAAGCTCGCGTTCGTCATCCAGTCGCCAGCCGATGTCAAAGTGACGCAGGCCGATACCCCGGCGGGCGACGTCAAGGACGATCCGAGCTTCGGCCGCACCGAGGTGTATCACCGGGGATTCTCCGCCCGCCTGACGCTGTCGCGCGCGCTGGCCGGCAACGAGAAGCTGGTGCTGGCGGCCACCTGGCAGGGCTGCAACGAAGCGGTCGGCGTGTGCTATCCACCGATCAAGCGTGAATTTTCCCTGGTGCCGCAGGGCGGCGTCTCACCCGTCGCCGAGCGCGATCCGGTGGCGTCCCCGGCTGAGCCTGCCGCGGCCGAATCCGACACCTCGAAAATCGAACGCGTGCTGAAGGGCGGCAGCTTCTGGGCGGTGGTCGCCACCTTCTTCGGCTTCGGCCTGCTGCTGGCGCTGACCCCGTGCGTATTCCCGATGATCCCGATCCTGTCGGGCATCATCGCCGGCCAGAACAAGCAGCTCACCAAGGCCAGCGGCTTCCTGCTTTCGCTCGCCTATGTGCTGGGCATGGCCATCACCTACGCACTGGCCGGCGTGGCGGCGGCGCTGTCCGGCACACTGCTGTCGAACGCCCTGCAGAATCCCTGGGCGCTCGGCATCGGCGCAGGCATCTTCGTGCTGCTGGCGCTGTCGATGTTCGGCTTCTTCGAGCTCCAGCTGCCGAGCTTTATCCAGAGCAAGTTCTCCGACGCGTCCAACAAGATGAAGGGAGGCAACTTCATCGGCGTCTTCATCATGGGCGCGCTGTCGGCCGTGATCGTCGGTCCCTGCGTGGCGCCGCCGCTCGCCGCCGCGCTGGCCTTCATCGCGCAGACCGGCAATACTACGCTGGGCGGCGTCGCGCTGTTCATGCTGGCGCTCGGCATGGGCGTGCCGCTGCTGCTGGTGGGTCTGTCGGCGGGCGCCTTGCTGCCACGCGCCGGCGGCTGGATGAACGCGGTGAAGTACTTCTTCGGCGTGATGATGCTGGCGATCGCCATCTATCTCGTCTCGCCCATCCTCCCGGTCTGGATCGGCATGCTGCTGTGGGCCGTGCTGCTGATCGCGGCCGCCATCTTCCTGCATGCGCTCGACCCGCTGCCGGAAAAGGCATCCGGCTGGGCGCGGCTCTGGAAGGGGCTCGGCGTGGTGCTGCTGATCGGCGGACTGTCGATCCTGCTCGGCATGCTGGCAGGCAGCCGCGACCTGCTGCAGCCGCTCGAAGTCTACAAGGGCGGCGTCTTCAAAAGCGGCCAGGCCGGCGCCGCGATGGCGGCCGAGCCGGAGGGGCCGGTATTCGAGAAGGTGAAGAGCGTGGCCGAGCTCGATGCCCGGCTGGCGGCGGCCAAGGCGGAAGGCCGTGCGGTCATGCTCGACTTCTTTGCCGACTGGTGCGTGTCGTGCAAGGAAATGGAGCGCTTCACCTTCAGCGATCCCAAGGTGCAGGCGCGCCTGAGCAAGATGGTCCTGCTGCAGGCCGACGTCACCGCCAACACCGACGCCGACAAGGCCCTGCTGAAGCGTTTCGGTCTATTCGGCCCCCCCGGCCTCATTTTCTGGAACGGCGCGGGCGTGCAGTCGGATTACAAGGTGATCGGATTCGAGAAGACCGACAAATTCCTGTCGAGCATGGATTCGGCGCTGGGACAGTAGCCGACGTTCAGGGCTGCCGCCGCAAGATCGCGATGGCGTCGAGCAGGGGCGTGACCACAGGCTGGATCTTGCGCCGCATCAGCGAGCCGATGGCGGTGGTCTTGAGGAAGATCGGCCGCACGGTGTCGGCGTCCACCGCAGCCAGGCTGTCCAGCGCGGCACAGTCTGCTTCCCATTGCGGCGCGGCGGCGAGCAGCGCCGCACGGGCGGCGGCGCGCGCGTCGTCGTCCGCCTGGCGCAGCGGCGCGCACCAGTTGGCCAGGGCATTCAGCGTGTGGTTCACCACTTCCTGGACTTCCGGACGGTCGAGAATCAGCGCGGTCGTGGCGAGGAAGGTCTGCCCCTGCTCCGACAAGGCCTTGTCCAGCATCGCGCTGTAGGGATTGCCCGCGAGCTGCGGCACGCCGGCATGGTCGGCGCGCGCGGCGCGCGGGCTGGGCAGTTTGTCCGGTTGCAGTTCGAGAAAGGCCACGTAGTAGGAGTTGCGGCTG
>JAJZRT010000326.1 GCA_021802595.1 Pseudomonadota bacterium | reverse complement strand
CGGCTCGCCGCGCTGAATCCGGCGGCCGACATCGTGACGGTGACGCACGGCGAGCTCGATCCGGCTGCGATCCAGAACCTCGGGCTGTGGAACGCCGACACGAAATCGCTCGAAGTCGCGCGCTGGCTGAAGCCGCAGCGCTATCAGCCCGCCAGCGCCGGCAAGTTCGGCGGCAAGCCCACGGCCCTGCACGACACGCGCATCCAGGCATTTTCGGTGGTGCTCGATGCGCCGCTCGACCGCTATGGCCTGCAGTCGGCACTGTCCATGCTCACCTCGTTCCGCGCCGAGAACCTGCTGCGCTTCAAGGCCATCGTCAACCTGCGGGACGAACCGCAGCCGGTGGTGCTGCACGGGGTGCAGCATGTGCTGTACCCCGAGGTGGCGCTCGACGCCTGGCCGGACGACGACCGCCGCAGCCGCTTCGTATTCATCGTGCGCGACCTCGACCCCGCTTTCGTCGCCAGGCTGCTGGCCGATTTCAGCGGCGCGGCGCAGGCCAAGCCATGAACCTGGCGCAGAAAATCCTCGTCGGCGCAATCCGCGTCTACCAACTGGCGCTCTCGCCCTGGCTGGGCCGGCAGTGCCGCTACCTGCCCACCTGCTCGGAATACGGCAAGGAAGCCATCGAGAAGCATGGCGCGCTCAAGGGCGGCTGGCTGGCCGCGAAACGCATCGGCCGTTGCCGACCGGGCTGTGACCACGGCTACGATCCCGTCCCCCCGGTCGACCCACCCAAGCGGTAGAATTCGCCCCATGCCGTCGCGCCGCCTGCTCTCCTGGCTGTTCGCTCTGACCCTGCTGTTCGGTCAGGCGGCGGCCTTCGCGCATGCGCTGACCCACCTGCGCGTGCACGATACGGGCCTGCCCGACAAGGTTTGCGAAACCTGCCTCGCACAGGCCCAGCTGGGCACGGCCCTGCCGCCCAGCCCGGTCGTCCTGGCGACGCCGCCCGGCGATTGCACCTATACACCCGGCGCCGAATTCGTGTGCGCCGATCTCGCACCCCGTCCCGCGTGCGCACGCGCGCCACCCGCTTCATCCGTCGTCTGAGTTTTTTCGATGCCTGCGCCGACTGCCTGCGCAGGCGCTCACCTTACGTTGATGGAGCAGATCATGTTACGTCCCGCTTTCCTGGCGGTGGCCCTCGCGGCCGCCTGCCCGGCTCATGCCGACGATGCCGACCTCGCCACCTTGCGCGCCGAAGTCAAGGCGATGAAGGCCGATTACGAAGCCCGTATCCAGGCGCTGGAAGCCCGGCTCGCCAAAGCCGAAGCCGCCACCGCAGCCACCCCGCCCGCGCCCGCCCCGCAGGACACCGCCAGTGCGGCCCCGAGCAATCCCGGCGCGTTCAACCCCGAAATCTCGGTCATCCTGCAGGGCGGCTACGCCCACCTGAAGGACATCCCCGAGCGCCGCATCACGGGTTTCCTTCCCAACGGCAAGGCACCCGGCACAACCCGCGGCTTTTCGGTCAACGACAGCGAACTGGTGCTGGCTTCCAACGTCGACCCGTATTTCCGCGGCTATTTCAATGCCACGCTGAACGACGGTACCGTCGGCGTGGAGGAAGCCTGGTTCCAGACCCTGGCGCTGGGCCAGGGCCTGACCCTCAAGGGCGGGCGCTTCCGTTCCGGCATCGGCTACCAGAACGAGCAGCACCCGCACGCCTGGGATTTCGCCACCAATAATCTGATGTACGAAGCCCTGTTCGGCGAAGGCTACGGCAACGACGGCCTGCAGCTGAGATGGGTGGCACCGACCGAGCTCTTCACCGAACTCGGCGCCGAAATCGGGCGCGGGGCGAATTTCCCCGGCACCGACCGCAACACGAACGGCGCCGGCAGCTACGCGCTGTACGGCCATATCGGCGGCGACGTGGGCGACTCTCACAGTTGGCGCGGCGGCGTGTCCTACCTGTCGACCCGCGCCGATGCGCGCAGCGGCACGCTCGCCGACTTTGCCGGCACCGACGTGAACACCGCCTTCACCGGCGACAGCAAGACCTGGCTGGCGGATTTCGTCTGGAAATGGGCGCCGCGCGGCAATTCGACCATCAACAATTTCAAGTTTGCCGCCGAGATGTTCCGCCGCGAGGAAAGCGGCAGCCTGGACTGTATAGGTACGTCGCTGTGCGGTGCCGGTGCCTACCAGGCCACGCAGTACGGCGGCTACGCGCAAGGCGTCTACCAGTTCATGCCGCGCTGGCGCGCCGGCTATCGCTACGACCTGCTCGACCCGGGCGCGCGCGATTACGGCGCCAACGACGCCTATCTGCCTCGCAGCGATTACAAGCCCACCCGCCACTCGCTGATGGTCGACTACTCGCCCTCGGAATTCTCGCGCTGGCGCCTGCAGTACACGAAAGACAAGGCCAGCGCCGGGCAGGACGAAAACCAGTGGTACGTGCAGTACATCTTCAGCCTCGGCACGCATGGCGCGCACTCTTTTTAAGGAGCCCCCGATGAAAGCATTCCGTTTGTTCGCCTTCCTTGCCGTGGCATGGCCGGTTTTCGCCCATGCCGCGCTCAACGTCTTCGCCTGCGAACCCGAGTGGGGCGCGCTCGCCAGCGAACTCGGCGGCGCCAACGTCAAGGTCTATACCGCCACCACGGCCTTCCAGGACCCGCACCACATCGAGGCGCGTCCCAGCCTGATCGCGCAGATGCGGCGTGCCGACCTCGCCGTCTGCACCGGCGCCGAACTCGAGATCGGCTGGCTGCCCGTGCTGCTCAGGCAGGCGGGCAACGCCGCCATCCAGCCGGGGCAGCCGGGCTATTTCGAGGCGGCCCAGCAGGTCGCGCTGCTGGAAAAACCGGCGGTGCTCGACCGCGCGCAAGGCGACGTCCACGCCGCGGGGAATCCGCACATCCAGACCGACCCGCGCAACATCGCGCGGGTGGCGCAGGCGCTGGGCGTGCGGCTGGCCGAGATCGACCCGGGCCATGCCGCCATCTACAAGGCGCGGCTGGCGGACTTCAGCGCCCGCTGGAATGCGGCGATGGCCCGCTGGCAGGCGCAGGCCGCGCCGCTCCGGGGCATGCCCATCGCAGTGCAGCACGAGGGCTTCCCCTACCTGGAGAACTGGCTGGGCCTGAAGCAGGTGGCCGTGCTGGAACCCAAGCCCGGTGTCGCACCTTCGATCGGCCATCTGGCCGAAATCGTCGCGCACCTGAAGGTCGCGCCGGCCAAGGTCGTCATCCGTGCCGCCTACCAGGATCCGCGTCCCTCGGAATGGCTGGCTGAACACGCCGGCATCCCGGCCGTCATGATGCCGTTCACCGTCGGCGGGTCGGAGCGGGCCCGCGATTTGTTCGGCCTGTTCGACGACAGCGTCGACCAATTGCTGAAAGTCGCGCGATGAACTGGGCCGCGCTCGACCCCGGCCTGCTCGGCTGGCCGTTCGTCGCCGGACTGCTCGTGCTGGCCACGCACGTCCCGCTGGGGCGGCGCGTGCTGGCGCGCGGGATCATCTTTCTCGATCTCGCCATCGCCCAGATCGCCGTGCTCGGCGTGATTGCCGCCCATACCCTGGGCTGGGAGACGCAAGGCTGGCAGACGCAGCTTGCCGCTGCGGCGGCGGCGCTGGCGGGCGCCGCATTCCTGGCACGCTGCGAAGCGCGCTGGCCCGAGATCCAGGAGGCGCTGATCGGCTCGTCCTTCGCCATCGCCGCGAGCCTGGCGGTGCTGCTGCTCACCGGGGACCCGCACGGCGGCGAGCATCTGAACGAACTGCTGGCTGGGCAAATCCTCTGGGTAGGGCCGTCCCAGCTGGCCCAGATCGCGACGATCTACGCGCTGCTGCTCGGCTTCTGGCGACTGCGCGGCGAGCGTCTCGGACGCATGGGCTTTTACCTGATTTTCGCGCTCGCCATCACCGCTTCGGTGCAGCTTGTCGGCGTGTACCTGGTGTTCGCCAGCCTGATTCTGCCCGCCCTGGCGGTGCGCGACCAGGCGCCCCGTACAGGCCTGCTGGTCGGCTGGGGGCTTGGCGCAGCGGCCTACGCCACCGGACTGGCGGCATCCGCGCTGTTCGACTGGCCCGCCGGACCGGCGATCGTCATCGCGCTCGCCGCGGCTGCCCTGCTTGCCGGCAACCTGCGGCGGGTTGCCGCAATGGGGCGACAGCGCTAGTATCCAACCCTGAACCCCTGACCCTAGCACGCATATTCCGTGGCTCTTCCGTTTTTCAAAAAAGGCAAGGACAAGGCCCCCCCGCCCGCACCCCGGCAGGCGCCTCCCCCCGCGCCTGCCAGCGAATCGCTTCCCACCGAAACGCTGCTGACCATGAACATGGGGGCCAGCGGCATCGTGGTGGAGGAAACCAGCGGCGCGCCCCAGTCGCCGGTCGATGAGGCGGCCATCCTGTATGCCAGCGGCCAGTCCGACATGGCCGAACGCATGTTGAAGGATATGCTGGGCACCGGCGATCGCCGCGCCTGGCACATGCTGTTCGATCTTTACGGCATCCAGAACCGCGAGAAGGAATTCGAACAGCTGGCACTCGATTACGCGATGCGTTTCGAGACCTCGCCGCCCGTCTGGCAAAAAATCGGGGGCAATGGCACGGCCGGAAAACCCCAGCAGACCGAAGCGACCACCCTGGAATTGCCAGGCCTGCTCGACAAGAAAGCGACGGCCACCCTGCGCGAAGGCATCGCCGCCACCGACAAGAAGGCCGTGGTGAGGATCGACTTTTCGCATATCGAGATGGTCGACGAGACGGGTGCGGACGAATGTGCCCAGATTCTGGCTGCCGCCCGCAAGGGCAAGCGCAAGCTGCGGGTCAGCGGCGTCGATCGCCTGACCGCCCTGCTGCAGGATCTCACGCGCGCCACGCACAGCCGCGCAGCGCACTGGCTGCTGCTGCTGGAGCTCTACCAGACCCTCGGCCAGCAGGATCATTTCGAGGACATGGCGGTCGATTACGCCGTTCGCTTCGAGGTGTCGCCCCCGTCCTGGAGCGAGGTGCAGGCGGCCGAGGTGGTGCAGACCAAACCGGCCGAACCGGTGGATGACGCCCTGCGGTTGAGCGGCGAAATCACGCCGGCCAACGACAGCGCCTTGCAGCAGTTCAGCAGCTATGCCGCCACCCACAACAACGTGGTGGTCGACCTGGCCCAGGTCACCCGCGTCGACTATGGCAGCGTCAGCCAGTTCATCAGCGTATTGATGCAGTGCCTGGGCAGCGGCAAGGCCATCACCCTGCGCGGCAGAT
>JAJZRT010000325.1 GCA_021802595.1 Pseudomonadota bacterium | reverse complement strand
CGTGCAACAAGAAGTGCATCTTGCGCAGCGCGAAATAGTGGAATCGGAACGCCAAATCCGGGCACATGTAGGGGTTGGGTGCCTGTTCGTGGGGCAGCGTGATGTTGAGGCCAATCGAACGTGCGCCGACCTCGAAAGCACCGCGGTTGGCGGCCTCCATGATGCCGGGCCCACCCCCGGTGACGACGACGAAATCACGGCGGTTTTGCTGCTGGAAACGCGCCGAAATAAGGCCCGAGAAACGCCTCGCTTGCTCGTAGTGACGTGCCTGTTCGACCCGGCGATTGGCCCGCGCAAGCTCTTGCCGCAGCCCGACATCCTCCGGAGTGACGAGCGCCTGACGCTCCAGAACGCCAAGACGGGCTTCTGCCGTCTCGGCATCGCTCACGCGTGCGCTGCCGAAGACCACTACCGTCGAGCGAATGCCTTGCTCGTGCAGGATGCGCTCGGGCTTGAGCAGTTCGAGCTGTAGTCGCAGCGGCCGCAGTTCGTCCTGGCCAAGCAGCTCGATGTCTTCGTACGCAAGCCGGTACGTTGGCGACTCGCGGATGGCGCGCAGGCGTTCATCGAGATCTTCTGCGGGCTTCATCACTCGTGCGCCAGAAAGTCCGGCCAGCGCAGCGCATGGCCATACTCGGGCACCGTGACCTGCCAGCCGAGTTGCTGCTGCAAGAGGTCAGCGAAGGTTTGCGCGGCCGACGATTCCCCATGCACCACGAAGGTTTGCGCCGGTGCTTGAATGAAAGCACGGGCCCAATCCAGCAGCGCCTTCTGGTCGGCATGCGCCGAGAGGCCGTCCACGCTGTGGATCGCCGCACGTACCGGGATGTCCTCGCCGAAGATGCGTACACGTTCGGCCCCCTCGATCAGGCGCCGGCCAAGCGTCCCCTGCGCCTGGAAACCGGGAAACAAGATGCTGCATTCGCGGCGTGGCAAGTTGTGGCGCAGGTGGTGCCGGATACGTCCCGCATCGCACATGCCGCTGGCAGAAATAATGATGGCCCCGGAGCGAATCCGGTTCAGCGCCATGGACTCCTCAGCGCTCGCTGTGAAATCCAGGTACGGGAGGTTCTCGCCGCGCGCGTGCCATCCGGCCAACCGCTTCGCCTGTTCGTCGAACAATTCGAGATGTTCACGCGTGATGCGTGTGGCCTCGGTGGCCATCGGCGAATCGACAAACACCATTGGACGCTGCAGACGCCCTTCGCAGGTGAGACGATGTAGGTGGTAGAGCACCTCCTGGGTTCGGCCGACCGCAAAGGCCGGAACGATGACATTGCCGCCGCGCTCGAACAGGGTTTTCTCGACGATGCCGATCATGTCCGCTTCGGTCGCCGAAAAATCCTTGTGCCGGCGGTCACCGTAGGTGGACTCGATGACGAGGATGTCGGCTTCCTCAATGGGTGTCGGGTCGCGCAGGATGGGGCGTCCCGGCTGACCCAGATCGCCGCTGAACACGATCTTCGTGGGGTAACCGTACTCGGTAATCCACACTTCCACGATGGCCGAACCAAGGATGTGTCCGGCATCACGAAAGCGGGCGCGCACCCCGACGCGGGGTGCGAACTCCCGGTCGTATTCGATACCTCGTACTTGCTGCAGGCATTCGTGTGCATCCTGCAGGGTATACAGGGGTGGCGGCACGGTCTTTTCTTTGAGCCGCTTGGCAACCCGCTTGGCATCGATTTCCTGGATGTGAGCGCTATCGGGCAGCATCACCCCGAGCAGATCAACCGTCGCTGGCGTGGCGTAGATGGACCCCTTGAACCCGGCGCGCGTGAGTTTGGGCAATAGCCCGCTGTGGTCGATGTGGGCGTGGGTCAGCAGGACGAAGTCAATGGACGCCGGGTCGAACGCGAACGGCTCGTGGTTGCGTGCTGCTGCTATACGCCCACCTTGAACCATGCCGCAATCGACCAGGAAGCGGACATTAGCCGCTTCGACCAGAAAGCACGATCCGGTGACTTCTCGGGCTGCGCCCAAAAAACTGAGTTTCATAGGGCGTTCACTCGGGTTTTCGCATCGGGCAAGTGCTGAGGCCGAGCAGGCGATAGCCAGGACAGCGGCCTGCCAGGCCGGTGAGGAGTGGCATGATTCCGATGAGCCCCAGCCACCGCCAGGGTGAGTCCAGCCACAACGGCAAGCTGAGCAGAATCAGCCCGACGACGATGCGGACAATGCGGTCGAGACTTCCAACGTTGATTTGCATGACGGTCTCCTTGTGTTGAGTCAACGGCTTGAAAACGCGAGGGGGGCGGTAGCGCCACGAAGCGGGTGGGTTGCGGTCGGTGCCGCCGTGGATACGTCCCAGCCACCACCAAGGGCCTTGTACAGCGCCACCAATTGCACGGCGGCGTTGGTATGTGCCCGCGCGGCTGCGGTTTCGGCCTCGTGCAGGCTGCGCTGGGCGGCCAGCAGTTCGACCAGCGCGATGTCGCCTGCCGCGTAGCGCGTCCTGGCGTGGCCGTAGCTGGTGCGCGCCGCATCCAGTGACATGCCGCGGCGCGCCAAAGTATCCAGCCCGCTGTGGTAGTCGACCAGCGCGCGTTCGGCGTCGCCCAGGGCCGCTAACACGGCCTGCTCATAGGCCAGCGCGGCCTGGCGCTCGGCGGCCTCGCGTGCCCGAATTTCGGCTCGCACGCGGCCGCCGTCGAACAGGCGCCAGGAAATCATCGGCAGGATGGAGAAGCGCGCACTGGAGGCATCGAACCAATCGCCCGTACTGAGCGCTTGGAACCCGCCACCCACACCGATGGAGAGTTTGGGAAACAGCTCGGCCGTGGCCACGCCGATGTCGGCGGAACTTGCCGCCAGGCGTCGTTCTGCGGCCAGCACGTCGGGGCGTCGGCGCAGCATGTCGGCGCGCTCGCCCACCGGCAGCGCCCGCAGCGTGCTCGGCGCCAAGGGGCCATCAAGCAGTGCCAACTCCCGCTCCGGCGGTGCGCCCAGCAGCACGCCCAGGCTGAGCACCGCGGCGCGCTGGCGCGCCTCGATATCCGGGATGAGCGCGTTGACTGCCGTCCATTGGGCGTACGCTGCCTCTACATCGGCGGCCGACGCGTCGCCCAGCGCATGCCGCAGGCGCACCAACTCCCAAGTCTGCTGCAGCGTGTCCAGCGTGGCCTGTTGTGCGTTCAACTCATAGCGGGCGCCGACGGCGTTGAACCAGGTGCGCGCGACCTCGGCCACGATGCGCATGCGTACGCCCTGTGCCTCGGCTTCGGTCGCCTGCAGGCGGGCGCTGGCGCCTTCCAGGGCGCGCCGCTTGGCCCCGAACAAGTCGGCCTCCCAGGCCGCGTCGAAGCCCGCGTCGTAGATGGTCTGCGTGGCGTCAAGACCGGGGATGGAGCCTACGGGCAAAGGGCCGTTCTCGCTTTGACGGCGCCGGTTGACGCTCGCGCCAGCGGCGGCGGTGGGCAATGCTTCGCCGGCCACACGATCGCGCAGGGCGCGCGCCTCATCGATGCGTGCCGCAGCCTGGCGCAGATCCAGGTTCTGTGCCAGCGCCGTGACCATCAGGCGATCGAGGACGGGATCATCCAGTGCAGACCACCATTGGCTTAAGTCTGCGGATTGGGATGCGCTTGCCAACGGCAGAGTCCAGCCGCTGCCGATGTCGACCGGCGGTGGCTCGCGGTAGTCGGGGCCCACGGTTGCGCAGGCAGTCAGCAGCACGCAGGACAGTGCCAGCGCGAGGGGACGTACGCGCCCAGGGGTCAGGCCGGTGGCGGTTGCGCGAAGAAAGGGTGTGCGGGTCTTGGATTTCATTGCAGGCGTCCTCGGACGAATACGGTGGCCATGGTCAACGTGGCGAGGGAGATGACCGCCAGCGGCCACAGGCTGGCGAGAATGTCACCGGTCGGCATGGCCTTGAGAAAGCTGCCTTCGACGATGATCAGGAAGTGGGTCAGCGGAATGGCCTGAGCCAGCCATTGCAGGACGACGGGCATGTTTTCCACAGGCGTGGCAAAGCCGGACATCAGCACCGCCGGAATACCGACGGCGAACGCGCCCAGGATGGCCTGCTGCTGCGTCATGCTGACGGCGGAAATCATCAGGCCGATGCCGACCACCGAGGCGATGAACAGCACCAGGCTGGCCAGCAGCAGCGCGAACGAGCCCGTGAACGGAATGCCGAACAGGAAGACGCCGGCGCTGATCATGAACAGGCCCAGCAGCGTGCCGATGGCCAGCGCCGGCAGCGACTTGGAAATGATGATTTCCGGTGTCGAGGTGGGCGACACCAGCAATTGGTCGAAGGTGCCGAGCTCGCGTTCGCGCGCAATCGACAATGAAGTGATCATCAGCGAACTGAACAGCGCCAGGATGCCCGTGAGGCCGGGCACGATGTACCAGCGATAGACCAGGTTCGGATTGAACCAGTGGCGCACGACGACCGGCGTCGGCGCTTGCGCGTCGGGCACGACCTCAGCGCCGACCTCAGCAGCGATGGTGGACAGATAGGCCACAGTGATTTGGCCCGAGTTGCTGCGCCGGCCATCGACCAGCACCTGCGCGCGGCCGCTGTCACCGGTGGCAATGGTGCGCGAGAAGTCCACCGGAATGGCGATCGCGGCGATCACCTCGCCGCGATCGATCAGTTCGTGCAGCTGCTGCTGGCTGTCAACATGCCGGACGTGGGTGATGAAGCGGGCGCTGTCCAGGCGCTGTACCAACTCGTGCGACCAGCGCCCCGCATCCTGATCGTAGACGGCGATATCGACGTTGCGCACTTCCAGCGTCGCGGCAAAGGCGAACACCAGCAACTGCAGGATCGGCGGCACGAACACCACCATGCGGCTGCGCGGGTCGCGCAGGACGCTCAGCACTTCCTTGATGAACTGGGCGCGCAGGCGGGTGAACGAGAATGCAGAGAAGAACATCGGTTCACTCCAGGTTTTTGCGCGTGGCGCGCTTGGCGATGACGAAGAACAGCGCACCGATCGCCGCCATGGCCGCCAGGTTGGGCAGGAAGACGGCCCAGATGTCGCCGGCCAGGAACACTGTCTTGAGCGAATCGACGAAGTAGCGCGCCGGAACCGCCCGGGTGATGGCCCGGATCGGTGCGGGCATCGCGTCGATCTCGTACAGGAAGCCCGACAGCATGAAAGCCGGCAGGAAGCCCGTGAACAGCGCGATCTGCGCTGCCAGGAACTGGTTGCGTGCCAAGGAGGAAATCAGCAGACCCTGACCCAGCGCCGGCACCATGAACACCGCCGAC
>JAJZRT010000324.1 GCA_021802595.1 Pseudomonadota bacterium | reverse complement strand
TCCAGTTTCGCACGCTCAATTCGTCCAAGGGGCCGGCGGTGCGCGCGACCCGTGCGCAGGCCGACCGCGTGTTGTACAAGGCGGCGATCCGTCGGCGCCTGGAAAACCAGCCCAACCTCACGATCTTCCAGCAGGCGGTCGACGACCTGCTGCTGGAGGGCGACTGCGTCGCCGGGGTGAAGACCCAGCTCGGCATCGTGTTTTCCGGCCGCGCGGTGGTGTTGACTGCCGGCACCTTTCTTGCCGGTCTCGTCCATGTCGGGCTGGAAAACTTCCAGGCCGGGCGCATGGGCGATCCGCCCGCGGTATCGCTGGCCGCGCGCCTGCGCGAACTGAGGTTGCCGGCCGGGCGGCTGAAGACCGGCACGCCGCCTCGCATCGACGGCCGCACGATCGATTACAGCCAGACCCAGGTGCAGCCCGGCGACGATCCCGCACCGATCTTTTCCTTCATGGGCGAGGCCGCGATGCACCCCGAACAGCGGCCATGCTGGATCACGCATACGACCGCAGAAACGCACGAAATCATCCGCGGCGGACTCGACCGCTCGCCGATGTACACCGGCGTCATCGAAGGGGTGGGGCCGCGCTACTGCCCATCGATCGAGGACAAGATCACCCGCTTCGCCGACAAGGCGAGCCACCAGATCTTCCTCGAGCCCGAGGGTCTGACGACGCACGAGATCTATCCCAACGGCATCTCGACCTCGCTGCCCTTCGACGTGCAGCTCGCCATCGTGCGTTCGATACCGGGCCTCGGGCACGCGCACATCCTGCGCCCCGGCTACGCGATCGAGTACGATTACTACGATCCGCGCAATCTCAAGGCCTCGCTGGAGACCAAGTCGATCGCCGGCCTGTTCTTCGCCGGCCAGATCAATGGCACGACCGGTTACGAGGAGGCCGCCGCGCAGGGTCTGCTTGCGGGCATCAACGCCGGCCTGCAGGTTCAGGGCCGCGATGCCTGGAGCCCGGGTCGCCATGAGGCTTACCTCGGCGTTCTGGTCGACGATCTCATCACGCGGGGCGTTTCCGAGCCCTATCGCATGTTCACCAGCCGCGCCGAATACCGCCTGCAGCTCCGCGAGGACAACGCCGACATGCGCCTGACCGAGATCGGGCGGCAGCTGGGTGTGATCGACGACGCGCGCTGGGACGCCTTCAACCGCAAGCGCGACGCGGTTTCACGTGAAACCGCGCGGCTGAAGTCGACCTGGGTCAATCCGTCCACCCTGCCGGCTGACGAGGCGACGCGCCTGATCGGCCAGCCGATCGAGCGCGAATACAGCCTGTTCGATCTCCTGCGCCGTCCGAACCTTGGCTACGCGCAGGTGCTGGCGCTGCCGGGCGGCGGGGCAGGGGTCGACGACGGCCGCGTCGCCGAGCAGGTCGAGATCGCCGCCAAGTACCAGGGCTACATCGACCGCCAGAACGAGGAGGTCGAAAAGCACCGCGAGCAGGAAAGCCTGCGCCTGCCGCCTGACCTCGACTACAGCCTGTTGACCGGGCTGTCGATGGAAGTACGCCAGCGCCTGCAGAAGGCGCGCCCCGAAACCCTCGGCCAGGCTGCGCGCCTGCAGGGCATCACGCCGGCGGCGATCTCGGTGCTGCTGGTCTACGCCAAGCGGGGTTTCAGGCCCGACGAGCAGAAGAAGAGCGCGTGAGCATCGAACAGCAATTGAAGGCGGGTATCGCCGCCCTTGACCTTACATTGCCCGACGGTGCCGAACAGAAGCTCTTGGCCTATCTGGCGCTGCTCGACAAGTGGAACCGCGTCTACAACCTGACCGCGGTGCGCGACGCCGGGCGCATGGTGAGCCGCCATTTGCTCGACTCGCTGGCAGCGGTGCCTTTTTTCACGGGCGAGGCAGTGCTCGACGTCGGCAGCGGCGGCGGCCTGCCCGGCATTCCGCTGGCGATCGCGCGGCCCGGGTTGCGGGTGACGCTGATCGACAGCATCGCCAAGAAGACGGCTTTCCTGCTGCAGGCCAAAGCCGAACTGGGCCTGGACAACCTGAATGTGGTGACGGGCCGGGTGGAGGATTACTACCCCGAAACCGGCTTCGACGCCATCACCTCGCGTGCGTTTTCCGACCTCCGGGAATTCGTCGCCCTGACCCGCCATCTGCTCAAACCCGGTGGCCGCTGGCTGGCGATGAAGGGTCTGTATCCTCACGAGGAAATAGCCATGTTACCGGCTGACGTGAAAGTGAGCGCTGACCATGCGCTTGTCGTGCCGGGGCTCGAGGCGAGCCGCCATCTGATCGTTCTGGAGCCTGCTGGATGACAAAAATCATTGCGATTGCCAATCAAAAAGGCGGCGTCGGCAAGACGACGACGGCGGTCAACCTCGCCGCCTGTCTGGCCGAACTCGGCCAGCGCGTGCTGCTTGCCGACCTCGATCCGCAAGGCAACGCGACCATGGGGGCGGGCA
This sequence comes from Pseudomonadota bacterium, assembly GCA_021802595.1. The sequence continues at coordinate 2,790 of JAJZRT010000324.1, read as the reverse complement.
TCGAAAAGCGCACTGCGCTGCCGACGGTCTACCAGATCCTGTTGAACCAGGTGACGGTGCGCGATGCGCGCATGCGTTCCGAGCCCGGCCACTTCGACGTCATTCCGGCCAACCGTGAGCTGGCGGGCGCGGAAATCGACCTGGTGAACCTGGAGCAGCGTGACCTGCGCCTGAAGGTCGCGCTGGCGCAGGTGGCCGACGACTACGATTTCATCCTGATGGATTGCCCGCCGACACTCAACCTGCTCACGGTCAACGCCTTCGCCGCGGCGGAGGCGGTGCTGATCCCGATGCAGTGCGAGTACTACGCGCTGGAGGGGTTGACCGACCTGGTCGCCACCATCAAGAAAGTGAAGCAGCGCCTGAACCCGGCCATCCAGATCGAAGGCCTGCTGCGCGTGATGTTCGATCCGCGCAGTACGCTGGCCCAGCAGGTGTCGGACCAGATCAAGCAGCATTTCGGCGACAAGGTGTACGACACCGTGATCCCGCGCAATGTCCGCCTGGCCGAGGCGCCGAGCCACGGCTTGCCGGTGCTGGCCTACGACCGCCAGTGCAAGGGTGCGAAAGCGTACATGGAACTGGCCGAGGAAACGTTGAAACGCGCAGGCATCACGGCAAAGGGGACTGCATAATGGCCAAACTCAAGGGACTTGGGCGCGGACTCGACGCGCTGCTGGGCGGCGAGGACAATGCCGCGCCGCCGCAGGGCGACCTGCGCATGATGAAGGTGGGGCAACTGGCGCCGGGCAAATATCAGCCGCGCACCCAGATGGACAGCGAGTCGCTGCAGGAGCTGGCCGATTCGATCCGTGCTCAGGGGCTGATGCAGCCGATTCTGGCGCGGGAAATTGCCGGCGGTTATGAAATCATCGCCGGCGAGCGGCGCTGGCGCGCAGCGCAGATCGCCGGCTTGAGCGAAATTCCGGTGCTGGTGCGTGAGGTCGCCGATGATGCCGTGGCGGCGATGGCGCTGATCGAAAACATCCAGCGCGAGGACCTCAATGCCATCGACGAGGCGCACGGCCTGCAGCGCCTGATCCACGAGTTCGGCATGACCCACGACGCGGTTGCGCAGGCGGTCGGCAAATCGCGCGCGGCGGTGTCCAATCTGCTGCGCCTGCTGAACCTGTCGCACCCTGTGCAGGACATGCTCACCGCAGGGCTGATCGAAATGGGCCATGCGCGCGCACTGCTGCCCCTGCACGCGAATGCACAGCGGGAGCTGGCGCATGAAATCGAGACCCGGGGACTGTCGGTGCGCGAGGTCGAACGCCGGGTGGCGCGCCTGAAGGACGCGACGGCGGCCACGCCGGCCAGGCACCCCGCCTCGCGCGATATCCTGCGGCTGGAGGAGGCCCTGTCGGACGCGCTCGGCATGACCGCGCACGTGCAAACGAACACCAGGGGTGGCGGCAGGCTGACATTGAATTTCGCCAGCGCCGAGGAACTGGAAGGGCTGCTGCTGCGACTCGGGATCCGGCTTTAGGTCCGTGCGGCCTTGCCGGCCGAATTTTTTTCGCTATACAACATCACTACATAGTGAAATTCATCATCAAGCTGCTTGATGATTGCATAGACCACACTAATTCAAGTATCATAACTGGCTAATGTTTACCGGCACCCCTACCGGCGCCCTGCGGGTGGCCAGGGCGCAGGCGCTACTCGCGCCCGTGGCTGCGCTGATCGGCGCAGCGGTCGCAGGGGTGAATGCGGGACTGGCGGTGCTGTATGGCGTGCTGGTCGCGCTGGCGGTGAGTGCGGTGTTGGTGTGGCGCGAGCGGCAATCGATGGATCATCCGGAATGGGATCAGCATCGGTTGTTCAAGCTCTTCATTCGCGTCGGCATCGAGCGCTTGACCCTGCTGGTCGGTTTGCTGGCGGTGGGGCTCGGCGTGCTGCGGTTGGCGCCCCTACCCTTGTTGCTGGGGCTGGTGCTGGCCCAGTTCGCCTGGCTGGCTGCCGCGACGAGCCGAAACAGCAAATAGCCGGTCGGCCCGACCGGTTTTGCCAAGGTTGGTTTTGAATGGAAACGCGCTGCGTGTCCATCCAAAACCCACTTATTGAATTTGATCGCTATGGCTACGGAATACGCTTCCTCCGGTGAGTACATCAAGCACCACCTGCAAAACCTGACCTACGGTCAGCATGCCGACGGCACCTGGGGTTTTGCCCACGGCGCCGCTGAAGCCAAGGCCATGGGCTTCTGGGCAATCAACGTCGACAGCATGGCGTTCGCCATAGGACTCGGCATCCTGTTCCTGTTCCTGTTCCGCATGGCGGCCAAAAAAGCCACGGCCGGCGTGCCCTCCGGGCTGCAGAACTTCGTCGAATGGATCGTCGAATTCGTCGATGGTTCCGTGCGCGGTTCCTTTTCGCATCAGAATGCGCTGGTCGCCCCGCTCGCGCTCACCGTGTTCATGTGGGTGTTCCTGATGAACCTGATGGACTTGTTCCCGGTCGACTGGCTGCCGTTTGCCGCATCGATGTCCGGCCTGCCGCATCTGAAGGTCGTGCCGTCGACCGATCCCAACGTGACCTTCGGCATGTCGCTGTCGATCTTCTTCCTGGTGCTGTTCTACAGTGTCAAGATGAAAGGCGCGGGCGGCTTCTTCGCCGAGCTGGCCTTCCAGCCTTTCCCCAAATTCCTGTTCCCGGTCAACCTGCTGCTCGAAGGCGTGGGCCTGATTGCCAAGCCGATTTCGCTGGCACTGCGTCTCTTCGGCAACATGTACGCCGGTGAAATGATCTTCATCCTGATTGCGCTGATGTTCGGTGGCAACTGGGTGC
>JAJZRT010000006.1 GCA_021802595.1 Pseudomonadota bacterium | reverse complement strand
CTGCCCTTGGCCGTGCGGGCTATCAAACGTCTGGCATGGAAATACTTCATTCCCTGGCTGCCGCGCATCAAGGCCATGTTTCCGCGCTTGGTGATGCCGGGCGGGCATATCGAGCGCGCGCTTTCGCAGTGCAGTTGGTCGGATCAGTACCAAAGCGTGACGTTGATGGATCTGCTGCGCTATCGGCGGCGGTTCCCCCCGGAGGATCTCGGCACGGCCATGGACGAGGCGCTTTCTTTCACGCAGACGAGCGGTATCCGCGGGCGCTGGAAAGAGTCGCGGGAAAAGAGTCACGCGCTGGGTTTCTGGGCGGAAGCCCTCTATCACTTGTGCACCCAAAGTCCGGAGCCGCAGTATCGGCAATGGCTGGCTGAGGTGGTCCTGGACGTGGAGGACCGGGGGCTTGGGTTGTCGCCTTCGCTGCTTGGCGCGAATGGCGAGGCGGTAACAAAGGCAGCGCAGGTGCCGTGTCCTTCCCCGGCCAATGCCGCCCTGCGCGTGGTCAATCTCGGCGGGGACGGTGCCATCGAACTCCTGGTGGTCAATCCGACCTCGGACAGCCTGCCCTTGGCCTGGGAATCGCCCCCCCGGCGCGAACCCGTATGGATCGCTAGCGGGGGCATGCCGCAAGGGCGTGAACCGATAGAAGTCCCGGCGCGCGGTTGGTTGTGGAGCCGGGAAAACCCGGACGATATCACGGCCGCGAGATCGGCCCTTGAGCGCAAAAGATGACTAATTCAGCAAGATTGATCGCTTATTACCTGCCTCAATTCCACCCTATCCCGGAAAACGACGAGTGGTGGGGGAAGGGCTTCACCGAGTGGCGGACCGCGGCCAAGGCCAAGCCTTTTTTCAAGGGGCATTATCAGCCGCATATCCCCGCGGACCTCGGGTTCTACGACCTGCGCGTACCCGAGAGCCGGTTCGCCCAGGCCGAGTTGGCCAGGGAATACGGCATCGAGGGGTTCTGCTACTACCATTACTGGTTTGGCGGCAAACGGCTTCTGGAGCGGCCTTTCAACGAGGTGCTGAGGTCGGGGGAACCGGATTTCCCGTTTTGCCTGTGCTGGGCGAATCACGGCTGGACCGGGATCTGGTTCGGCGAGCCGAAGCGCATCCTGATGGAGCAGACCTATCCCGGCATGAAGGATCATGAAGCGCATTTCCATTGGCTGCTGGAAGCCTTCACCGATCGTCGCTACATCACCGTCGACGGCAAGCCGGTATTTCTGGTTTACCACCCGATGGAAGTGCCGGAGATCCAGCGGGTGACGGATTTCTGGCGGGAACTGGCGGCCCGCGCCGGGCTGCCCGGCCTGTATCTGATCGGGGTCAGCAAGCGCCATCGCTGGAACCCGCACGGGCATGGTTTCGACGCGTCGGTCACGGAACGGCTTCCGCCGCTCACGCGTCAGGTCTCCTGGCGCTACCCGGGAATACGCCTGGGGGCGCGGCTGCGCGGAGCGACGCTTCCCACCGTCTATTCCTACGAGGAGGTCTTGCCGAGACTGGTTGAAAAGGAAAAGCCGGGCTATCAGGATTACCCGTGCCTAATTCCGAACTGGGATAATACGCCGCGGTCCGGCACCAACGGGCTGGTGTTGCAAGATTCCAGCCCGGAGCTTTTCCGGCGGTCGCTGCGGGTGGCGCTGGATCGGGTCGCGGTCGAACGGGAGCAGGAGCGGATCGTGTTCCTCAAAGCCTGGAACGAGTGGGCGGAAGGCAACTACGTGGAGCCGGACCTGAAGTTCGGCAGGGGTTATCTGGAAGTCATCCGGCAGGAATTGTTTCGGCCATGAGGCGCTGACCGCGGATGTGTGGAATCAACGGCATCTTTGCTCACAGCGTTTCCGCTCCCGGGGTGGACCGGGCGGAATTGATCCGCACGCGCGACCGGATGCTGGCGCGCGGGCCGGACGGCTTCGGCGACTGGTTTTCGTCCGACGGCCGCGTGGCCTTCGGGCACCGACGGCTGGCGATCATCGATCTGAGCGAGGCCGGCGCCCAGCCGATGGCAAGCGACGACGGTTTGCTGCGCGTTACGTTCAACGGGGAAATCTACAATTATCGGGAGTTGCGGGATGAACTCGCCGCGGAAGGGGTTCGGTTCCGGGGCCACAGCGATACCGAAGTGCTCCTCCACCTGTATCGGCGCGATGGCGAGGGCATGGTGCAGCGGCTGCGCGGCATGTTCGCCTTCGCGATATGGGATGCGGCGCGCTCGGCGTTGTTCCTGGCCAGGGACCGCTACGGGATCAAACCCCTGTACTATTCCGACGCAGGAGGGGTGTTCAGATTCGCTTCCCAGGTCAAGGCCCTGCAGGGGGGCGGCGCGCTGGCAACGCGGCTCGATCCGGCGGGCGTCGCCGGGTTTCTGATGTGGGGCAGCGTCCCGGAACCGTTCACGATTTATGAGAACCTCCGGGCGCTACCGGCCGGGTGCTCGATGAAAGTGAGCCTTGCCGGCGCGGCCCCACCGCGCCGGTACTGGGATATTTCGGAAGCCATTGGCCGCTCGATGGAGGCGGCCGCCGCCATCGAACCCGGCTCGGAGCGGGAGCATGTGCGTGCGGCACTGCTGGATTCCGTCAGTGCGCATCTGGTGGCGGATGTTCCGGTGGGGGCATTCCTGTCCGCCGGACTGGATTCCGGCACGGTGGTCGCGTTGGCGCGCGAGGCCGGAAACAATGCGCTTAATTCGGTCACGCTCGCCTTCGAGGAATTCAAGGGCAGGGTGACGGACGAACTGCCGGTGGCAACGCAGATTGCGCGCCACCTGGGGGTGCGGCACAAGGCCGTGACGATCGGCATGGATGAGGTGGAAAACGACCTTCCGGCTTTCCTCGACGCGATGGATCAGCCGACGATCGACGGTATCAATACCTGGTTCGTAGCCAAGGCGGCGGCGCAGACGGGATTGAAAGTGGCTTTGTCGGGGTTGGGCGGCGACGAACTGCTGGGCGGGTATCCGTCGTTTCGGAACGTTCCGGAGCGGGTCCGCGCGCTATCGGCCGCAAGTCGCGTCGGCGCCTTTCGTCTGGTACATGCGGCGCTCGCGGCGGTCTTTCCGACGCTTAAGTCGAAATCGGCGGCGTTGTTTAAGCTCGGCGGAAATTATGAAGGCGCTTACCAGTTGCAGCGCGGCGTGTTCATGCCATGGGAGCTGAGCCGGGTGGCCGAGCGCGATTTTGTTGCCGAAGGCCTGCGGCGCCTGCGCGCGGCCGAAGAGGAGGGGCTGGCTTTGCGGCGTCCGCTGACGGGTTTTGCGAAGGTGGTCGAGCTGGAGTCGTCGCGCTACATGCGCAATCAGTTGCTGCGCGACACGGATTGGGTTGGAATGGCGCATTCGCTGGAGATCCGCGTACCGCTGGTCGACCATGTTCTGCTCGAAAAAGTGGTCGGGCTGGCGGCAGCCGGGAGGCTCGGCGAGGGCAAATCCATCCTGCCGTCCGCGCTGTCGAAGCCCCTGCCCAGAGAGACGCTGGAACGCCCGAAAACAGGCTTCACCGTGCCCATCTGGAAATGGCTGCGCAAGTCGCCGGAATTCGAGGCGTGGAAAGGCGTCAAGATGCTTCGCAGTCCGAGTGTGCACGATTACAATCGGTGGGCGTACTGCGTTCTTTCGCGAATGCCCGAAGCCAAAGGCATATTGAAGTAGGCCCGGGACACTCCGGGAAACGATAATTCCGAGCATCATCCGACAATGAAAACACACATTCCCCACGGCCAGGAACACGAGGCGATAACTGGTCTGATCTCGGTGATCATGCCGTGCTTCAATGGCGAGAAATACTTGCGCGAGGCGATCGAGAGCGTGCGGCAACAGACCTATCCCCACGTGGAACTGATCGTGGTGGATGACGGATCCACGGATGGCTCCAAGGATATCTTGCGCGCATACGGCGAAAAAATTACCGTGCTCGAACAGGAGAATCAGGGGCCCTACCCGGCGCGAAACCTCGGCATTGAGGCGAGTCACGGTGAATTCGTCGCCTTTCTCGACGCGGACGACTACTGGCGAGCCGATTGCCTCGAATTGCTCCACAAGGCATTGGCGGATTCGGATGCGGCGGTGGCTTATTGCGGCTGGCAGAACGTCGGGTTGGCGGGGGGGCGCGGTGCGCCCTACATCCCGCCGGACTATGAGGCCGGCGACAAGGCGGAACAGTTCCTGCGCGCGGCGGCCCCGTGGCCCATACACGCCGCGCTGGTGCGCAGGAGCGTATTGGAGGAGGTGGACGGTTTCGATCTCCAGTGGCCCACCTGCATGGACTACGATCTCTGGCTGCGCATCGGGTTTTCCCGCCCCATCGCGCGGGTGGAAGAGGTGCTGGCTTTCTACCGGCACCACAACGAAGGCCAGATCACTTCCAAGCAATGGCGGCAGGCGAGGAACTCCTGGTTGGTCAAGAAGAAATTCGTCCAATCCAACCCGGAGGCCGCGGCGGGCATTCCCCCGGCAAGGCTGAAGGAGCTGATCGACGGCGGGCTCCTCCGCCGCGGCTACGATGCCTACTGGAAGCGCGATCTGGTATCGGCGCAGAAAATATTTCGCATGGCGCTGCGCGCGGGGGGCTGGGGGACCGGGGACCTGAAGTATCTCCTTCCGGCACTGCTGCCGGCAGGCCTGTACCGGACGCTGATCGGCAAATCCAACCGGCGGGATGAATCGGCTTAGCGGCCGGTCGAGCTGAAAGCTCGGGGTAGCGCATGGTGAATTTCGGATATAGACAGGGGCAGGCGCGCTTTCGTGAAAGCGGTGCGGAATTGCCTGCCCGATCCGACAGAGCAGAGCGGCTATAGATGGATATCTACAAGAATGTGGTATTGGCCAGCCCGCTGATTCCATGGCGGGTGCGCAACGCGCTGGAACGGTGGACGGAAACGAGGGGCAGAGACCGTTTCCCCGCCTTGTATAGGCTACTGCATCATGGGCGCTTGCGGGAGATTCTGCGGCCGATAACGTCCGGGCCGTATCACCATTTTTTCGGCTATTACGACAAGACGCCATGGAACGCCTCCGGCAATCGTTTGCTCGCGCATGAGGTGGATTTCAACGATCGCCCGCCAACCGCGGCGGACAGCGTCGCCATCGGCGTGGTGCGCCTGGACGACGGCAATCGGTTCCAGCCCCTGGGCAGGACCCATGCCTGGAACTGGCAGCAAGGCGCCATGCCCCAGTGGCACCCGGCGGACCCCGAGCGCTTGTTCTTCCACAACGACCGGCGCGAGGGGCGCTTCGTCGGTATTCTGAGAAACATCGAAGGCGGCGAGGAGAGGGCGTACGAGCGGCCCATCTATGCCGTCGCACCGGACGGAAAACATGCGCTGAGCCTCAATTTCGCCAGATTGCACACGCATCGGCCCGGTTACGGTTACGCCGGCGCCCGGGACCCGTGGGCCGAAGCGCTCCACCCGGACGACGACGGGATTCACCTGGTAGACCTGGGCAGCGGCGAATCGAGGCTCGTCGTCTCCCTACAGCAACTGGCGCAAAACCGGCCCAGCGAAAACATGCGCGGCGTCCATCACTGGGTCAACCATATCCAGATCAGCCGCGGCGGCCGCCGCTTTGCGTTCTTCCATCTGTGGCGCGTGGGAAACGACGGATGGGGCGTCCGGCTGTACACGGCCAATCTGGATGGCTCGAACCTGCGTTGCCTGCTGGATACGGACATGATTTCGCACTACGACTGGATGGACGATCTCAGGATACTGCTCTGGGCGCGCGAACCGCAGCTCGGCGACCGCTTTCTGCTGTGCGACGATGGCGACGGGTCGCGGCGGATGATCGGCGACGGGGTTCTGACGGAAGACGGGCACTGCACGTTTTCTCCCGACCGGAAATGGGTACTGAACGATACCTATCCGGACCGTTACGACATGCGAACGCTGATGCTGTTCCGCTGGGAAAACCAGAAGCGAATCGACCTCGCGCGGCTGCATTCCCCGAAAGCGAAGTGGTGGGGCGAAATCCGCTGCGACCTGCATCCGCGATGGAATCGCGACGGCACGCAGATCTGCGTGGATTCGGTGCACTCCGGGCAGCGCCAGATGTATGTCGCGGATCTCGCGGGGATCGTTCCATGAGCCGCATGACGATCCTCATGTACCACATCATCGACGAGCCGCGCGCGGCCTGCGAAGTCAAGTACTGCTGCACGCCGAAACGGTTCGCGGAGCAGATGCGCTACTTGCGCGAGTCGGGACGTCCCGTGGTGAGCCTGGAAACGCTGGTGGACTACCTCGAAGGGGGAAAGCCCTGCCCCGACAACGCCGTCGTGGTGACCTTCGACGACGGCTTTTCATGCACGTGCGAAAACGCCTTGCCCATACTGTTGCGATACGGGATTCCGGCGACTATGTTCGTATTGTCGGACCATATCGACGGCTCCAACGACTGGATGCACAGGCGTGGTTTCCCGGAACGCGAGATGCTGTCCAAACGGCAGCTTTTCGATCTGAAAGAGGCCGGGCTTTGCCTGGGCAGCCACACCAGAACCCATCCGCGGCTGACCGAAATCGGCGCCGAAGACGTGGCCGACGAAGTCGGGAAGAGCAAACAGATTCTCGAGGAGGTTCTAGGGCAACCCGTCGCCTATTTCGCTTATCCGCACGGCTTGTATGATGAGGCGATAAGGGAGGCCGTAGCCGAAGCCGGCTACCGCGCCGCGTGCTCGACGCGTTCGGGGTTCAACCGTGTGAACGCGGACCGCTTCGCACTGCGCAGAATAGAGGTCTACGGATCCGACAGCCTGTGGAAATTTCGTCAAAAGTTAAAATTCGGAACAAACGACGTGTCGCTCCTGTTTCCGGCGAAATATTACGCCGCGCGGCTGGCGGCGCGCCTGAGGAATCTGGCCGGGTAGCCGCTATTCGCATCGCCTTGGACGTTGGCGGAGAATCCGCGCAACCAAACCCGCTCGCGACACACTCAGGGCGGACGGCGGGAGAGCACCTATGTGAACAACCGTGGGGCTAGGCACGAAAAATGCTGCGGCTGTCGGACGAGCGCGCGTCACGAGTCTCCACAGGGGGGGGAATGCAGTTCAGCGTCATCATATGCACTTACAACCGCAGCCACAATCTGCCCGCATGCGTCGGAAGATTGGCACAGCAGCAAGGTGTCGAGGATCTCGAATGGGAACTCGTGATCGTGGACAACAACTCGGCGGATGCGACACGGGAAACCGTCGAACGATTGGCCGCCGAATCCCCCATCCGGATACGCTACGCTTTCGAGAAAGAACAGGGGCTAAATTACGCCCGCAACCACGGCGTTCTCGCGTCCACGGGCAAATACTTCTGCTTCGTCGACGACGATATCCTGGTTAGCCCGCACTGGCTGGCAGCGCTTTATTCCGCGCTTGAGCGGAATGATGCCGACGCTGTCGGTGGCCGCATCCATCTCGACGATTCGACCCCCCTTCCTGCCTGGATCAACCCGGAGATGTACGGATTTTTGGGCTATCAGGATTACGGGGACACGCCGTTTCAGATGGATGGGTTCCGGCGATATCCCTTTGGCGGCAACATGGCGTTCAATCGTCGGGTGGTGGACAGGATCGGCCTGTTCAATCCGAAATTGGGACGCAAGGGCAGCGGGCAGAAGCGGGGGGGGCTGTTCAAGGGGGCGGAGACGGACTATTTCCACCGGCTCGCCGAGGCTGGAGGAAGGATTTATTATCAGCCGGAGGCTATCGTCTATCACCAGATCCTGCCGTTCCAGCTCACGAAGCGCTATTTCCGGACGATCCATTTCAACGCCGGATATCAGAAGGCCTTTACCGACCCGAAAAATCACGGCCGGCAGCTCCTCGGCGTTCCCCTGTTTCTTTTTCCCCAGTTCGCCCGCGCGGTGGGCAAGTATCTGGTCCAGGCGGCCACAACGGGACCCGACCGGGCCTTTCGGCAGCAGATGACGGCGGGCCACTTCCTGGGCATGATCTTCGGGTATTCCAAAAGAATGCCTCGCCATCAAGCGCAAGAAGCGGTTTAGTGCGAGCATACACAACAGAGCCCCGACAGGACCGCCCGATGATCCGACTGGCTTTTCGCCTGGATGACCCTTCCGCAACCAGCAAGCGAGAATTGGAAGAAGGCATCATTCAGCACTTATCCACACATTCTCTGAAGGCTTCTTTCGCCGTCATCCCGTTCCGGTTTATCGGGGGAGAGAAAGTACCGCTGACGAGCGATCGGGCGTCCCACATGGTCGACGCCAGCCGGCGCGGAATCCTGGAAATTGCCCAGCACGGGTATTCCCATACCAGAAACGTCAACAGTACGCCGGGCAAGCCAAGCGAGTTCGTGGGGCTGGGCACCGTTCAGCAGCTTGCCCTGATCGGCGAGGGCAAGAATCTCCTCGAAGGGGTTTTCGGATGCGAGGTAAACGGTTTCGTGCCCCCATGGAACAGCCTTGACGCGGAAACCCTGACTGCGGTGCGGCAATTAGGGTTCGGCTACGTATCGGCGGGATGTTCTATCGGCAGGCCGCCGAAGGGGCTTTCGGCCATTCCTATCACCTGCCGTATCAACGAAGTGGAGCAGGCCATCTCGGAGGCGCGCGGCTACCTGGGCCTGCACACGATCGTCGTCTCAATCATGCATCATTACGATTTCGCGGAAGCGGGAGAACCCAACCCGCGCACCGATCTCGCCAGGTTCGAGGCACTGCTCGAATGGGTCTCCCGGCAGCCGGATCTCGATGTCGTAACCCTGGCCGGAATGGCGACATCTCTTACGAACAAGGACCGACTGAACATGCTCCGCTATCAGAGATGGAAAAACCTGTGTTCGCTGCTCAACCTCGGCGGCACCGCCGCGCAGCGATGTTTTCCTATTGGGACGCTATGGGAGCTGGTGACTTGAGCGGGACCGTTTCCCGTTTGCCCGCTTTGGCCCTGTCCGGCTGATTGCGGCTTCCTCCGCTGCTTGCGTTCCCGCACACATGAAACTCACCGTCGTCATTTGCACCCACAACCGGGCAGCCCTGCTGGAGAAGACGCTGGCATCGCTCAACCAGGCGCTGCGGCCGCAATCGTGCACCGTCGGGATCCTGGTCGTGGCCAACGCGTGTACCGATGGGACGCACGCGTTTCTTGATGCCTATGTCAGGCGCGCGCCGCAGAAAAACGAGCTTCCGCTCCGATGGATTGCCGAGCCGGTTCCCGGAAAATCGTATGCGCTGAACCGCGCCATCCGGGAGCTGGACGGAGATATCGTCGCCTACGTCGACGACGATCATCGGGTCGATGCGAGCTATCTGGCCGGCATCTGCCGCGCCGCGCATGCGCACCCGGATGCGACGATGTTTTGCGGGCGCATCCTGCCCGACTGGGATGGCCGTGAACCCCTCTGGGCGCGCGATACGGGCCCCTACCGGATCTACCCTCTGCCCGTTCCCCAATATGACCTCGGGCCGGCTGGAAGGCGGATCGGTCCGGAAGGGAAATTTCCTGGCGGCGGGAATCTCGTCCTGCGGCGCGAAGTATTCGCCAGGGTTGGCGGTTTTTCAACCGATTTGGGGCCCAAGGGCCACGACCTCCTCGGCGGCGAGGACAGCGAGTTCGTACTGCGCGCGTTGACCGCCGGCGAGACGTTGCGGTACGTGCCCGAAATCCTCCAATACCATTATGTCGATACGGCGCGCTTCAGCCTTGGCTACGTGTTGCAGAAGAGCTATCAGCGCTCCCGCTCGGTCGCCCGCATCCACCATGCCGACGGGTCCATTCCGCGCTACTTGTGGCGCAAGCTTGGCGGCTATCTCGGATCCGCCGTTTTTTCCCTGAACTGGCCACGCACGCGGTTTTACCTGGTGCGGCTTGCGGCCACGCTGGGGGAGATTCGCGGCATGGCGGAAAGTCCGCTGACCCCTGGCGGGCCGCCCCCTGTCAACCTTGCGGAAACGGCCCCCGGCCTCGCGCCCGTGGCGGTGGCCATGGCAACGGCCGTTGCCGCCGCGCTGGCGGTTTTTCCCGCCGCCATGATTGGGACAGGGCTTGCAGTTGCGGCCGGCGTGGGGCTGCTCGTTACCCTGCTGCTGACGGCGAAATCGATAAAGGACTTTTCCCGAACCGGACCGCAGATTCAGGACGAGGTCAGGCGCCATTATTCTGGCTATTCCTTCCTTGCCCTGTTGCGGCTGGGGTTCTGGAGTTTGAGCCTGAGCGGACTGATGGCGGCGGCCGGGATAGCCGTTTACGCATGCTATGGCGCCTGGCTGGGGCAGCCGCCGTCCGTCCTCGGCGCGCTCGCGACGGCGGCCCTGGGCGTAGGCGCGGTCACGGCCCTCCAGTTTTGCAGACATCTGCTTTACCTGCCCGCGACGATCGCGGCGTCGTCGCACTATCGATTGAGCCGGTTCTATTCGTTGTGGCGCCTGCTGTCGCCGGACCGGCTGCGCGTGATCCAGGTTACGCTGATCGTGCTTGGCGGCGGAGCTGCGCTTGCGGGGGCGGCGCTGCTGGTCGAACAGATGCGCTGGATCTCGCTTGCGCTCTTCGCCGGGCTAGGCGTCGCCGCCGTCGCCGCCGGCGTGCGTATGTTGGCCCCGCAGCGCGAACCATCCGAACCGCCCGCGCGACCCGAGCGCGAACTGTCGGTTTTTCCGAATATCATTATGATCGGCTCCGACACGTTGCGCGCCGACCGTCTCGGCGCGGCGGGCTACGATCGGCGCCTGACGCCGAACCTCGACGCGCTGGCCAGGCGTGGCACCCAGTTCACCCACTGCTATACGCCCTGCGCCCGCACGGCGCCGAGCCTCCTTTCGCTGTTCACCGGCACATGGCCGCACAGCCACGGCGTGCGCGACAACTTCGTGGGAGATGACCAACTGGCGCTGCATCAACCCGCCTTACCGGCGATACTGGCCTCCGCCGGTTATCAGACGGCAACCGTCGGCGACTGGTCGGCCGGCGATCTGGGCAAGTTCGATTTCGGTTTCGGCATAACCGACATCCCGAAGGATCAATGGAACATCAAGTATCTGATCCGGCAGGGGCCGAAGGATCTGCGCCTGTTCCTGTCGCTGTTTACCCATAACCGCTTTGGCAAGCGCTTTCTGCCGGAGTTGTATTATCTGGCGGGCGTTCCCCTCACTCGCGAAGTCGGGTCCGATGCACGCGCCCTCATGACCCGCCTCGCCACGAAGGACAAGCCGTTCTTGCTCAACGTATTCATGGCCACGACGCATCCGCCCTTCGGTTCGGAATACCCGTACTACACGATGTTTGCCGAGCCGTCTTATCGCGGTGAGTCGAAGTTCGTCATGGCGCGGCTGACCGATCCGTTCGAGATCATTCGGCGACAGGGCGATGGCAGGAAGGAATTCGACCTGGAGCAGATCATCGACCTCTACGACGGCTGCGTTAAATGCTTTGACGACGAGGTCGCGCGGATTCTCGCCCATGTCGATGCCTGCGGGCTTTCGCAAGACACGATCATCGTGATCTATAGCGACCATGGCATGGAGTTTTTCGAGCACGGGACGTGGGGGCAGGGCAACAGCGCCATCGGCGATGCCAGCCCGCGCGTGCCGTTGATCATCGCCGACCCGCGCAGGCAAGGGACCGCGCCCGTGTCCGGGATCGTGCGTATGGTCGACGTGGCGCCAACCCTGCTGGAAATGGCCGGAATAGCGCAGCCGGCGAAAATGGACGGGGTTTCCCTGACGCCTTTCCTGGACGGGGCGGGGACAGCGCCGGATCTGCCCGCCTTCAACGAGACGGGGATTTGGCTGGCCGATCTGCCTGGCGTCTCGGCAGATCATCTTCGCTACCCGAACCTGATCGAACTGCTCGAAGTGCCGGACAAGCGGAGCGGCACGCTGGCGATCAAGCCGGAATTCTCCGACGTCGTCGTCGAGGCCAAGGACAGGATGATCCGATCGGGCAGGTGGAAACTGATTTACCAGCCCATGCACCTGGGCGCGGTTTACCAGCTCTTTGACACGGAAGACGATCCAGAATGCCGCACGGATGTGGCAGGCCGACACCCGGAAGTTTTTTCCGCCCTGAAGGAGCGTCTCGTCGAGTGGATGGTCCAGGACACCGAACGGGTCTGGCGCAACGAGCACCTGGTACCGAGAAATCAGTGACTATTCAAGCGCATCGGCAATCGGAAGCGATGATGATCCGCGCCTTCGCGCCAAGCATGGTCGCCAGGCAGGGCGATCGGATCAACGATGCTCCGGAGCCGGGTCCGGACAGAAGCGGCACCATGGGTTGGACGGCGTACCGATCTTCTGCGGGGGGTCTGTTTCCTGCTCGGGGGCGGCCGGCTCGGCCGCGGTGGCCTGCTCCGGAGTGGTCGGGGTTGGCTGCGCGTCTTCTGTCGGGACCGGCACATCGCGTTTGCTCGGAATCGCATTTGCGGGCACTGCCGACGGGGCGGACGGCTTGTAGTCTGTCCCGCTAAGCTCCTTGTACCGGCGGCTCAATACCTTGATGTTCGGTGCCTTCCGGTAGTCACCCCCGGCGGCCTCGGAGTCGTATGCCAGCTTAAGCCCCTGTTCGAGAATGGCGCGGGCCTTATTCGGGGCGCCGCTTTCTCGGTAGTAGTCGCTAAGGGCGCTGTACGCCTGGGTGTAGCCGGGATTCAGCTCGATAGTTCTCAGGAATTCGGCTTCTGCCAAAGGCCCTTTTTGTAAAAGCAAATATGCTTTTCCTTTGTTGAAATGGATTTCCGGCAGAAGCAGAGAATCCGGCTTGGCGGATTTCAACATGTAGTTGAAGCCGCCCAGCGCATATCGCGCCCACTTTGCCCGCTCGTTTCCACGGCCGCTTGATTCCGCGCGGGACAAGTGAATCAGCCCCTTGCAGTAGTGATGAATGTGCTCCATGTCTTTGCCAAGCGCTTGCGCCCACTTCGCCGCATCGGGATTCCCCATTTTCTTTCCGGTTTCCATCTCGTATCTGGCGATGCAGTACGGGGGAAGCGCGAATATTTCGGAAGGCGTTGCATTTACTCCGTCGAACACCGCGTAGGTGCTCGTTGGGAGAAGCAACAGCACGCCTAGCAAGCAAATAGGATTTCGTTTCATTTCTCAAGCGTTCCTTACGATTCCTTACCTGTTCATAGTAGAGCACGAACCCTGTGGGTACAACGTCAGCCCCCCCGCATGATCGCTTCCGTCCTGTCCGCAACAGCGGGCCAGCCAAACTCGGATAGGGCGCGCTGACGCCCCCTTTGGCCCATTTCGTCGCGCAATTCAGGGGCCTCGAGCAGTTCGGTGAGGCCGCCGGCAACTTCTTCCAGACTCGCACCGTCTATCCGCAGCCCGGTTTCTCCATTAACGACAGCGGCGCCCGTGCCCCCGGCGAGCCCGGCCACCGTCGCCTTGCCGCAGGCCGCCGCTTCCAGGAACACCATGCCGAAGCCCTCGGTGTCCCCGTTAATTTCCCGGTTTGCCATGACAACCAGGTCCGCCGCATTGTACCAACGCGGCAGGTCTTCGGGGCTCACGTGGCCCAACCGATGGACACGCTCCGCAATGCCGTTTTCGCGGGCCAGCGCCGCCAGATAGTCTTTGTCTTCACCGATGCCGATGATGGCGTAGTGGGCATCGATACCTTTCTGCACCAGGATCGGAATCGAGCGGATCACCTGGTCGAAGCCTTTGCGCCGGCTCAGACGGCCGACCGAAAGAATCAGCTTCTGCTCCTCTGAGATGCCCAGTGACGCGCGCAAATCGGAGGTTTCAAGCCCTGGGCGAAACCGGTCGAGATCGACGCCGGGGGAGATGAGGACGATTCGCTCCGGCGCCACACCGAGCTTGAGGAGTTCGTCCCGCGTGAAATCGCTGTTGGCCACCACCCGGTCCGCGTGGGTGTAGGTGATAACCATTGCACGAAATTTTCCCGATTGGCGCCAGGTCGTGATTTCCTCGCCGTGCGCATAAACAACGAGCGGCCGCCCGATCATGCGTGCCACGATCAGCCCCACCAGCCCTTCCGGCAGGACACGACCGGCATGCACCGCATCGAATCGATGGCGAATCCCAAGCCACAGGGACTTGGCCAGCAGCCGCGCGTACATCCCGAGCGATTCTGGGCGCAGCCACCAGCGGCGCCGTAGCGAAACGCGGTGAATGGTGTTGGCGTGAGACGCATCGTGTGCCTCGGCACCGGGCACGTCCGCCGTTACAATATGCGTGCCCCGGTCGCCGATGCGGCGGTAGACCTCGTCGAACCACACTGCCGTTCCTCCCTTTGTCGGCAGGAATAATTCGGTGATGACGAGATAGCGGTGCCGAGGCTCAGACATTGCTTGTCCCTTGAAATGAGGATGGTTTCCGGAGAAGCGTCACGCGGGTTGAGTGGCGATCGAGGCTTGCGCGTGAGCCTGCCCGGATGCACGCTCCCTCGACCCGATGTCGGTGCTATCCGAATGGGTGCCGGAAGAAAGTCCGGCCACGCCTGCAAATTCTATAATACAGGATGGCGTATACGCAGTAAGCTGAAAGCCACCCGCCGCTGCAAAGCCGGTGGGCACTCACCCTATATCCGAGAGGCTATCGATGTTTAGCGAAATATTGCCCTGGCGGTTTCGGTCGTTGACCAATTTCTTGAACGAAAACACAAATTTCGTATTCCGATCGGTGCTCGCAACCCCACCGATCGAGTGTAACCCGGAAGCAGCGGTTGAGTACATTTCGCTGATTTGCCATAGAGACGTCAACATATATATTTTAGCGACAAAGTCCTTCTTGAGATTCTTCGGCGATGTCGCCGTGGTGGTGCATAGCGACGGTACGCTCACGGAAAAGGATATCGAAGTATTGCAGCACCATATCCCCGGCCTGCGCGTCATCTCTCGCCGCGAGGCAGACGACCGGGTGTCCGCCGAGGTCGGCAGTAGCCTGTTAAAAGACGCAAGAAGAAATGACGTCAGCTTTATCAAGCTGATCGACGTTAACCTGTTCAGCCGAAAAAGAAGGATCGTAGCCGATTCCGATATATTGTTTCTGAGAAGGCCGGCCGAAGTAATCGACTGGATTGAGCGTGGCGACGCCAAGGGTTTCTATCATATTGTCCGGGGTGGGAATACGAGATTCGGAAGGCACCTGGAAGCACTGAACATCGAGTTAGAGACGAACATTGAGTCATTGGACTATTGTTCCGGATTTATTGGCTACGACGGGCAGATCGGTCTCGCAGACATAGAAAAGGTCGCGCGCGTATTGACGGCGGTGGCCGAAGGATGGGGATTGGAGCAGGTCGCCTACGCGTTTCTTCTGGCGGACGGTTCCAGGAAGTTATCGCAGGAAAAGTATTTTGCCATGCTGCAGGAATCTTCGGAAGAAGATATCGGGCGCGCGACGATGGTCCACTTTGGCGGAAAGCTGAAGCATTCACAATATCTTAGATGGGGGAAGCGGGTAACGGCGGAATTGGCCGGTGGCGATTCTCGCCACCTGAGATAATAGATGCCCGCGCTTGACCCCAGCCCCCGGGCACGCGGGTTGGCGTTTTTCTAGAAGCCACGGCCTTTCGATAAATTTTCGGGCTGCCCTGGTGAAATATCCGGGCTAGTGTCATGTCACGTTTCAAATGTCGGATATAGTCGATTAAGTTTTACCCGCGCATCCTCCGTCGTGAATTGCCAGTTCACTTTTGCGTGAATCTGGTCGCGGCGTGTTTGCCAAGCGGTAACTTCTTCGCTTAGTTTTTCTATGCTGCCGATGCGCCGATCAAGACATTGGCTAATCATAACATTGAGTTCGATTTCAGCGACGTTGAGCCAACTGCCATGCTTTGGTGTGTAGACGAATTCAAAGCGATCCCAGAGCGCCTTTGCCTGGTCAGGGGGAAACGCTTGGTATAGCGCGCCCGGGCTATGGGTGTTCAGATTGTCCATCACCAGCGTAATCCTCTCTGCATCCTGATAGCGTTCAGAAACATCCTGAAGAAATCTGGCCCAATCCACTTTGGTCTTGTACTCTGTCACCTTGGTCATCCGCGTTCCAGCCAGCGGCTCGCTCGCCATGAATACGTTACATACGCCGCATCGCTCATATTCGTAGTCCTCACGCGCTGGCTGGCCGGGGCTTGCCGGAATCGGTGTACGCGTTTCACGAATAAGTTGTCGCGGTGTCTCGTCCATGCATACGACTGGGATGTCTACGTTATAAGGTCGGCGGTAAACGTCGAGAACCCGCTCCATCGCGGCGACAAACTCCGCATTGGCTTGGGGAGGAATTACCCAGCCAAGCTTCCTCCACGGTTTGATTTCGTTTTTTTTAGTACACGGCGAACCGTTTCATAGGAAACACTGTCGATGTACTCCAGCTCTACTGCGCGATCCGCCAGCAAACGTAGCGACCATCGGGCGAAACCCTGCGGCGGTTCGCCGCAACTCAGCGCCACCAAGTGAGCCTCAAACTCGCCATCAGCCTTGCGCTCGTAGCTGCGCTGGCTCTGCTGCCGCCCTAACGCCGCATCTAGCCCCTCTTCGACAAAACGCTTCTTGACCCGATCAATCTTGCGCATGCTAATCCGCAAGATATTTGCTACGTCTTCTCCACGACTACGATGATCATTGAACTCTCCCTCGTCGCAGTTCAGCAGTATCAGCGCATTGATCACCTTCTGGGACAGGTGGGAACCTTTATGAGTAATGCCCTCCAACTCTTTCCTTTCATCCGCCAGCAACGTCACTTTGTAAAGTTTCATTGGGAAACCCTCACCGTCTCGCAAAAGATGGCGAAAGTCTAGCACAATATATACGTCATTTCATGTGTGACATGACACTAGAGCACTTCAACGGATTTCTTGGAGAAGACAAGATCGACAACCGGCCGGCCTTCGATAGATTTGGTCAGCTTGGTCGGTCGTTTTTCCACTCGCGGGGGCAAGTAACCCGCATCCGAATAGTCATTGAGCAGTTCATAGGCGTGAAAACCCGCCGTCTCGAATGTCTGCAAAATATCCCGAGCACTCCTGCCAAGGGTTGCCAGATGTTTGGGGTTGATTTCTATCACGAACTCAAGGCTGTCCGGACTAGAAGCGAGCACCTGCGGCATGCCCGCCACAACCGCCCATTCCGCACCTTCAACGTCTATCTTGATGACCTTTATCCTGCGGAGATCTTCGGACGAAAGGACCTCATCTAGGCGCGCACAGGGAATTTCGCTCTCAAGTTCATAGCCCTTGCTTTCCAGAATGGTCGTTTCTCCGATATTCCCCTGTGGGGCCGCATAGACCTTGGCGACGCCGCTGGAATCCGATACTGCGAGATTGAGCGCCAGGACATTCTTGACGCCGTTCTGCTCGATGTTGCCCTTTAACTTCTCAAAAATGAAAGGAGATGCCTCCACGGCAATGACCTTACCGGAAGGGCCGACCAATTTTGCCGCCAACAGAGAGAAATAACCGATATTTGCGCCGACATCCACGAATATGTCGCCGTGCGAAAGCCGCCGCTGCAAGAATCTGGTTAGATTGGGTTCCCATGCCCCGAAGTAATATATGCGCCGTTGAATCTGATCGAGCGTGTTTCCCGAAACGCACATATCGAAAACCGTTCGCGCCTTGAATGACCGGTCCGCAAACTGGAAGAAAGGACAAAAGGTCCGCCAGATCCGCGCCTTGCCAAAATCCAGCGGTGCATATCGGATATAGGAGCGAAACACCGGAATCAGCAATGGGCGCACCCATGTCTTGGCAAAAATCATTGCTCTATTCATCACCGTCCCACCGAGAAAATCTAACAAAAAACCTTAACTGAGCCTTGGAGCGAAGTACGTTCCCTTCAAGCCTTTTCGGCTATGCGCGCTTCGTACCAAACCCTCTCACTATAGACCCCAGATTGCGCAAGCTTCCGAGGCCCGGGCTTTCATAAATCGATGGCAACACGGCCCGTATAGCGGCGCCCCGTTGGCCTCCGCGCAGCAAGGCATAGGCGAGGTTCAGGCGGGCACGCTGCAGACGGGTGCGAAAGCCACGCCGGATTGGGGCCGAGAGCCCGCCCACTTCCGGTTTCAGGGAGGCCAACGTCTCGACATTGCTCACCTGCGCTGCCAGAGGGTCGCGGCGGGTCGCGCTCCGGTTGTGGATGAGATATACCCCCATTGGGGCGCAGATGACACCCACCCGCCTGCTGCGGGCGCACAGGCGGATCAGGAAATGCACGTCTTCGCATACCTTGCGCCCGCTCGGATAGCCGCCGAGCTCGTGGAAAGTCTTGCGCGGCACGCTCAGGGTGTGCGTGTCCCCGAAATGGTCGGCGACGAACGCCTCGAACTCGCCCACCTCCATCACGGCGCGCATGGTACCGCCGGCCTCGGCCAGTAGCCGCCGCCCGGCTTCGTTGCGTTCCATGGAGCGGCCGATCAGGCTTCCGTCTTCGCGGAGATATTCGTAGTCGCCGGTGAGGAAGTCCAGGGTCGGATCGCTCTCGATCCACTCGGCGTGCAGTCGCAGCCGGTCAGGGAAATACCAGTCGTCGGCGTCGAGAAACGCAAGCCAGTCACCGCTTGCAGTGGCGGCCCCCTTGTTGCGGGCCGCGGAAACACCGGCATTGTCCTGATACAGGTATTCCACGCGATCGCCGAAGCGCGCCACTTCATCCCGGGTGGTATCGGTCGAGCCGTCGTCCACGATCACCACTTCGTGCGCCGGATAGGTCTGCCCGAGTACCGATTCGATGGCACGGCCGATCGTAGGCGCACTGTTGTAGGCGGGGATAATGACCGTAAAAGCAATGTTGCTCATGGTTACCGACCAGCTTGAGTCAAAACCACGGCCCCCACCACAAACAGCAGCAGCGCCAACCCCGTGAGCGCCACGAATCTCCGCAAACCGGAGACATCGCCGGCGCGCAAGAGCCAAACGCGCATGCGTGCGCGGAGGCGAGTTTCCACCAGCTCGGGGGAACGCGAAACCAGTTGCTTGGCGAGTTGCGCAGTGGAAACGAACCAAACATCCGGGAAACGCTTAAGCACTTCCTCCAGCATCCTGGCCAGCTCGTTGGCGGCTTGTTTAGCCGTTTCCGGCGCACCGGTAAAGTTGAAACGATGCGTTTCCAGCAAGGTAGGTCGTCCCCGGGCGGTCTTGCGGACTACCGCGGCGATGGCCCGCTCAGCCCGGTGCCCCTTCGCGGGTTCGAAATAATCGTCTCGCACCATGTAGATGATGCCCTCCTGGCCGCGCTCGGCATTGAGTATGTTGCGTGACGACGGGTTGAGAACACCACGCGCGTTGCGCGCCTCAAACCGCGCCCCGGGCGTCACTAGAATTTGCACACCGGCCTTCGCCCAAGCGCGTTCCGTGACATCATTCCATAGAAACGTTGGTGGAACAACCACTTCCGGACAACCTCCGAAGAGTTCGGTAAATGCCGCCACTTCCTCGCCGACTGCTGCCGCGATCGCGTCGTCTGAAATCGGTTTGGAGGGAAGCTCGCTGCAATCCGCCCAGCGGCTCTGCAAAGGGGGGGGCAGCTTTTCGCTATTCGGCAGTTCATCCTGCGTCAGCCAGCCGCGAATAGTGCCGGCTGCTTGCGCCTGCGATACCACCGCGGGCGGCCAGTAGTGCTCTATGCCGTGCAGTTGCGGCGCAAATACGCCGGCGTCGACAGCGCTTGCGATGGCTTCGCGGATCGCTGTGAAACGTGGGTCCGACAGGGGCAAACGGTGATAAGTTCGCAGGCCTGACTTGCGCATTGCGTTGGTATCCGGGACGGCCAAGACCATCCCGAGCGTCATCACGGCGTGCCTGCCGTGCTTGTCCCGGAAGCCTGCCAACAGTCGACTCAGGCGTTGGAGCGCCTGCGCATGTTCATCCGGGCCGGGTCCCCAGTCGTCGCTTTCAATGATAAGCACGGGAAACCGCAGCACCGGCTCGCGCCACAATGCGGTCAACCGCTTGCGAAAGCGGTACCACGTTACCAGCCCGGCGGCAGCAAACCAGACGATTATCGCGGTACTGATAATGGTGAGCGGTGGCATAAACGGATTGGGAGATCAAAGTGGCCGGCGGTTCCCGCAAGAAGCCGGCTTGGTGAGCGCAAGGCTAAAAGGTTAGCATGGTCGGTGGACATGGGCGAACAGACCCGACGCGTTGGCTTTAGAAGGAAGCCCAGCGGCTTTGATTTCGCCCTAACGACCGCCCGCCTTGGCCGACAACAAGCTCCTAAGCCCCAGGCGGAGATGCCTCCAGCCGGGCGCCATGATGAAAGAATGGAGCAGTGGGTACCATATTGCCGCGCGCTTGCCCTGTTCTGCGTGAAAGTAGGCCTCATCAAAATAGCCGTTCGCAAGCGCATTCCGAACTCCGCGTATGTGAGCGCGGTTCTTGCGCGCCGTGCGCCTGAGCTGTTCAAGCAAATCCCTTTTCGCGGCTCTGCCGCGTTTGCCGTGCAGCAGCTTCATCGCCGGGGTCGATGCGAAATTTTGCCCATCCACGCGCCATAGCGATAACGGCGCCCGAAGCAGCGCCGTTCGGCATTGCATTGCGGCGCGTATCGTCCATTCCGGTTCGGCAAAGATCAACCCGGGCGTGAACCCGCCCACGATATTCCATGTGCCTCGGCGCGCAGCGGGCCGCTGCAGCGCAAGCGGCACGGATTTGAGAAGAGCCTCGAAAAACCCCTCCCCGAGAAAGACCACACCATCTTCCTCTTTGATGTGTACGCGATCAAGCAGCCGCGATAAGGCGAGATCCTGGTTTTCCGCGGCCCCTGTGGCAAACTTTCCGAATGGCTCCACGTTCAGAAAAACGCAATCCAATTCTCGGTGTCTCGCAAACGTTTCCGCGATACGCTGGAGCGCATCCTCCCTGAGCAAATCGTCGTCATCCAGGTGCAGAATGATTTCTCCAGAAGCACGGTCTACACCCGCGTTCTTGGTCGCGACGACTCCTTGTTGGGCCGGGTGCCGTACCAGTTGGAACCTGTCGCCGACTATGGCCTGTATCGAGGCCGCATCGACCGGAGGATCGGACCCGTCGTCGACAACGACCACCTCCCAGTTGCGGTAGGTTTGGGCCGCAATGCTGCTCAGCGCCTCCCTGAGCAAATTGGGCCGATTGTATGTGGCGATGGCTACAGTGATAAGCATGCGGGTTGGGCCTTATCTTTCGGTGGGCCACTTTATCATGCGGTTCTCATTCGGTTGTCGCAACGGGCAAGTGTGGCTATACCCAGCCGGCCCCGGCGGGTCGCGAAGCGGGCTGCCGCTTCGCATTAAAGTATACGGCAATCATATTTTCCTGACACTGCGTCCGGTCCGACGGTTCGTGCGATGGACGCATCTGTCGAAAAGGAAGCCCGCGATCGGTGCCGGGTTGTCGGCGAAAATGGTTTTCTTGGCAAGGCCGCCAACGAACCGTGCGCCCGCTCCGGGCGTCAGGCGGAAAGCGGGTAACCCATCTCGCCGGCGACGGCGGCGACGCGTCCCATGACGCGCTCTATGCGCGCCCTGTTCCGGCCGTCCCGCCATTTGTCCAGCCGAATTTCGGAAAAAGCGTTGTACGGCCTGGAAAGCACCTGCGCGCAATGCTGTTCGAGAGCGGGGGTGAAGGTGATTCCGCACGTTTCGAAAGCGCGGCGGAACCCCCCCACGGGATCCCGGACGAGGTCTTCATAGACGATGTCGGTCCACTGGTCGGCCGGTACGGATTGTTTAGCCTCGAGGATTGCCCGGTTGATGGCTTCGTACTGGAAGGCGCACACGTCTTCGATCGGCGCGCGCAGGTAGTCACGCCAGCCGTCCGCCAGAAAAAAGCACCAGCGGGTGTACCGTCCCCCGTCGACGGCAACGGTTTCCGGCAGTTCGTCGGACCAGGTCGCGAATTCGCCCGGTTTGCCCCATCCTTCGATCAGCGAGTTGATGTTGTCGCCCGGGCTGCGCTTGACGTAGACGAAGTGCGCGTCCGGAAAGAGTGCATGCAGATAGGGCACGCACAGCCCGTTCTGGTTGTTCTTGTCCACAAAGCGGTTCCTGCCGGTGTGGACATAGAAATAACGCGCGACGGTGTCCCGGTCGGAGGCACTCGCGTTGGCGACACCCAGCGCGTGCGTATTCCAGTTCTTTTCGCCAAGGGGGTGTAGATCGACCCAAAAATCGTGCGTTTCACGCTGGAGCGAGCCGATCTCCCGCGATTCCGAGAAAGTCTTGTACACCAAGGTGGTGCCGGCACGGCTGCAGCCGACGATGAAAATGGGGCGGGATGCCTGAAAGGGAGACAGGCTCCATCTCAGCCTTCGGCCTGCACGCACGGTTTTCTGGCCATGATAGGATAATGTTTTTTCGACTTTCAGCCAGAATTCGCCCACAATTAGGACCGCCGTTCCATATACTGACTGGCATTATAAGATATCTCTGGGATGATCTGACGGAACAATCGGGAAAGCGCTATGGGGGGACTGTGCGGCTGGTGGAGACCAAATACCGACTCGGGCACCGGCAACGATCGGTCGGTGCTGGAGCGGATGGCGCGCGCCATCGGGGCGCGGGAGGGCCCCTCGGTTTCCCTGAGCAGCGATTCGATTTCGGGCCTGGCGGCCGATTCGCGCTTCGATCGGGCCAATTTGTGCGAAAACGAAGCCGTTCGCGTGGCGGTGGAAGGTTCGGTTCGCTGGAGCAGCGGCGAACTCGCCCAAATCTCTCGGGACGAGAGCCCCGCCGCCGCCGTCGCGGCAGCCTATTTGCGCGACGGAAAGGGCTTTCTCGAAAAGATTCATGGCCCTTTCTCCTTGGCGCTGATCGATTTGCGCACCGATGCGGTATTGTTGGCCATCGACCGCATGGGCGTGCGCCCCATGTGCTTTGCCAGACGCGGAAATCACCTCGTTTTCGGCTCTACGGTCGACGCCGTTGCGGCCCATCCGGCCATCGAACCGGATCTCGATCCGCAGGCCGTATTCAACTATCTGTTTTTCCATATGGTGCCCGCTCCCGGCACCATCTATCGGGGGGTTTCCAAGCTGCTTCCCGGGGAATACGTCCTGTGCCGCGGCGGGAACGTGGAGCGGGCATTTTACTCGCAGCTCGATTATCGGGCTCCCGGCAACGCGTCATTCGAGAGCCTGTCGGACGAGTTGCGGGCCCTGCTGCGCACGTCGGTCAGCCGCGCGGCGGATCACGAGCGAATCGGTGCCTTTCTTAGCGGCGGAATCGACAGTTCGACCGTCGCCGGCATCCTGACCGAGGTCCAGCGCAAGCCGGCAAAGACGTATTCCATCGGATTTGCGGCGGAAGGCTTCGACGAAATGGAGTACGCCCGCACCACGTCGCGTCATTTCGGCACGCAGGCGCACGAGTATTACGTGACGGCCGAGGACGTCGTCGAGGCCATCCCACTCATCGCCGGGGCTTACGACGAGCCGTTCGGCAACGCCTCGGCCGTGCCGACCTACTATTGCGCGAAAATGGCGCGGCAGGACGGTGTCGGGCTCATGCTGGCGGGCGACGGCGGCGACGAGATTTTCGGCGGAAACGTGCGCTACGCCAAGCAGCGCGTGTTCGAGCTCTATCGTCTGCTGCCGGAATCTACGCGGCGCGGTCTTGTGGAACCGTTCGTTTTCGGATTTCCGGGAGGCGACCGGTTTCCCCCCGTGAGAAAACTGAAAAGCTATATCGGTCAAGCAAGAATCCCCTTGCCCGAGCGATTGGAATCCTACAATTTCCTGCGCCGGACGCCGCTGGAAGATATCTTCTCCGCCGACTACCTTTCGCAGATCAACGCGCATGCCCCCGAACAGATCCTGCACGACGCCTACTGGCGCACCACTTCCGATTCCTATATCAATCGAATGCTGCATCTGGACCTCGAAGTGACGCTAGCCGATAACGACCTGCGCAAGGTAAACCGGATGTGTGAGTTGGCTGGCGTGGCCGTGCACTATCCCTTGCTTGACGAAGAGATGGTGACATTTGCGGCCCGGTTGCCGCCCGAGCTCAAGGTGAAGGGCGTAAAGTTGCGCTACTTTTTCAAGAAAGCGTTGGCGGATTTTCTTCCGCCGCAGACGATCGCCAAGAGCAAGCACGGCTTCGGCTTGCCGTTCGGCCTCTGGCTGGCCAGCCATGGACCGCTGCGCGATCTCGCCTATGACAGCCTGAGATCGTTTCGGCAACGCGGGTATGTCAAGCCGGAATATGTCGATCACCTGATCGAGCAACACCGAAGCGGTCACGCCACCTATTATGGGGTAATGATCTGGGTGATGACGATGCTGGAGCAGTGGCTTCAGACGCGCAAGCTCTGACTCAATCTAGCTTGCCCTTTTTTTGTGTCGTTATTTGTTCCCCGATTTCCCGGCATTGCCTGCGACGCCGACTGTTCCCGGGTGAGGATTAACTTGCTTATCACGATGAACGCGATCAGGTTGTAGTAGAGGTCAAAGTAACTCAGCCCGAGAAACGCCCCCGCCACCGCGTATCCAACCATGCTGACCTGCGTCATGGCGGCGAGGTCTGCCGCCCACTTCTTGTCCGGATCGCGTTTTGCCGTCCGGATCATCCATGATCCGGTTCGCCAAGCCACGAGGCCCAGAATCAGGAATAGTGCCAAGCCGATAAAACCGTGTTCGCCGAGCACCTCGAAGTAAATGCTGTGAGAGTCATGGACGTCGCTTGGATCGGGCGCATACCTCGCGAAAGTATCGCGCTTGAAGGCCTCGAATCCTCCGCCAAGTACGCGATCCTTGGCCAGGTTGAACGCCATGTGCCAGGCATTGATGCGCCCCAGGGCGGATTGATCTTCCTGGTAGGTCTTGATGGTCGACATGCGGTCGAACCACTGCGTGGGCATTAGAGAGAGTATCAGCGTCACCGACACGGCGATCACCACGCCGGTAAACAACTTGTTCCGGCTCTTCAGCCACAGGAAAAGGCCCATGGCCGTTCCGCCCACGAGCGCGCCGCGCGAGAGGCTGCCGATCACCGCGATCGCGCATAGCACTATCACGACGCTGAGGCCTGAATGTAGCCACTTCTTCTGCACGGTGAGCTGCAAGTAGCGCAGCAAAGGGATCGTCATGATCAGCGCCAGCGCCATTTCATTGTTTCCGCCGATGAACGAGCCCGCGGGGCCTTTGACGGCGTATGCACCGCCATGCGTGATGGTGAATATGCCGCCCTTCACCCCGTAGAAGGCAAGCGACAACGCGACCACCCACACCAGCATGTTCAATCGTTCACGTGTTGTGATCAGCATCAGCGTGACATAGATCATCAACTGAATTTTGGCTATCTTCTCCAGCTGCAGCCAGGCAAGTTCCTGGTGGATAGCGAAAAAAGTGGTTAGCAACATCCACAGCATGAAGATGAGAAGCAGTATGGTCTCCCGCGTCCACGGTATCTTCTTAGGTTCGCGGGAAAAGAACATCCCGCCCAGGGTCACCAACGCAATGAGATAGGCGAACGG
The DNA here is from genome assembly GCA_021802595.1 of Pseudomonadota bacterium. The sequence continues at coordinate 743 of JAJZRT010000006.1, read as the reverse complement.
GAAATCGTAGGCAAAACCCCAACAGAGTCGGTGCGGGTTCATAAAGCCAAGCCACGCCCAGACGTAAATTCCGACGTATGGCCGCCGCAGAATCAGCGGGACAAATCCGAATACAACGGCGGTAACGAAAATATCTCTCAAGATCTCTTTTCGCCTAAGTTTCGTGCGCTTCGCACCGTGATAGCGGTCGTCGACGCGTTGGCCGAATCCGTGAGGCTCACGGTGCCGCTTCCTTTGAAAACCAGGTTATGCGCCGCGGCAGGCTTGCCGCTACGACCAGCCCCCGCTCGTGGCGACGGGCCAACTCACGTTCGTGCCGCAACCGCCGGTCTTTGACCTGATAAAGCCGCCCTTTACCCGGCTGCTTCCGGCCGAGGCGCTCGCCCCGTTCCAGGCGGGCCGGCAGCTCGGCGTAGATCTCGGCGCTGTCGCGCACCGCACGCCAGAACAGGGTCAGTTCGTCGTCCCCCGGCTTTACTTCCGGGCAGATGTGGGCGATGAGTTCGCCCGAGTCGATGCCCGGGTCGATGAAATGCAGGGTGCACCCCACCTGCTCCGGCTGTTCGTTGTACAGGGCCCAGAAGGTGCAATCCGCCCCCCGGTAGTGGGGCGACAGGCCGCCGTGCAGGTTGACGATGCCGAGGCGGCCTTGCTGCAGCAGGGGGCCGCGGATGAGGGAGGTGCCGAATACCGCGATCAGGTCGGGCCGGAGCCGGTCGGCCAGCGCCACCACGTCGGGATGG
>JAJZRT010000323.1 GCA_021802595.1 Pseudomonadota bacterium | reverse complement strand
CCGATCTCGCCATCGCCGCGTGTTTCACGGCCCGTGAAGCCGATTCGATCATTCTGGCCGGCGACGAACTGAGCGGTGATGAATCCCGCTTTCACGCCTGGGAGCCGATGCGGGATGCGCTGATGTTCGGCGCCATGGGGGCCACTCACCCGGCGCTGTTGCGCGAGCGCCTCTGGGAGGAGTCGCCCATCGAGCACGGCGGCGATGCGGAATCGCGCGGCTTCAGCGCGCCGCGGCGCGCCGCGACACTCGAGGGCTGGCTGGCTTCGGGGCGCCCGCTTGCCGCGGCCGTGCTCGAATGGCGCCGTCGCGCGGACGCGGCGTTCCCTCCTGCCACGAACGCCGGCGCAGGCCTGTACGGATCACTGCCCTTCTCGGCGCTTCGCGATCGGGCCGTCCTGTGCCGCCAGGTTTTCGATGCCAGGAACTGATCGCTGTTCCACGTGGAACAGCCGCGATGTTCCACGTGGAACATTGCCCGCGGCACGGATGAAGCGATTTACAACACCGTCGGCGACCAACCGGGTCATACACCCACCCGGAGATCACCGCATGTCACCTTCCTTTGGTTTTTCGTCTTCCTGCTTCAAGAGCATGTCGCCGGCCCGCGCCCTGGCCGAATCGATGCGCAGTTCGGAACCGCTCTGGGGCCGACCGGGCCCCGTGTTCGAGATCGCCGAGAACGGCCCGCTGGATGCGCGCATGCTGGCCAGCATGCGTGTCCATCATCCCGACGTTCGCCTGATCGCGCATGGCGCGATCGCCGTGGCCGGCCGCGTGCATGTCGATTTGTCCTCGATGCATCTTGGCGAATCGCCGGCGATCGTCGAGCGCATCATGCAATTCATGGTCGAAAACGGCATCGGTTTCTGGAGTCTGCACGCCGGCCATTCGATGCACGCCTCCCTGGATCAGGTCATCGAACGCGTGCGCCTGCTGGGGCAATGGTCCGGCGGCCGCATCGATGTGGCGGTGGAGGGCAATCCACCCTCGCCCGGCGCGCTGCTGTCGTCCTGGGACGACTACCGCATGCTGCTGGACTCGGGCGTTCCGTATGTCGTGAATACGGCCCATCTGGAAATCCTGGAGTCGCGCGAGGGTGAAGACGATTGCGTCACCGGACGCATCTTCGCCTTGCCGCAGTGCCGGCTTGTCCATGCCTCGGGCACCGATGGCCGCGGCCTGCGCCGCTGGCTGCTGGCCGATAAGCCCTGGTGGTTCGCGCGCATGGCGGGATCGTTCGGCGGCACGGTCATCAGCGAGGCCGACCACATGGCCGGCGCCAGCGTGCCCGCCCCGCTCATGGCCTGCGCGGCCTGATTCGATTCCAGTCGCTTCGAGGCGGGCCCGATTCCGGGCCCGCCTTTTTACAACTTTCGCGCAGGGCAACAGGATCAAATACTGCCGCGGGTACGATAACCCCGCCGAGCCCGTCAAGCGATCGCGCACCGGCCGAAAGCCGAGATGCGAGAGCGCGGACGACCCCATGGGCATGCAGCATGCCCTCCGCTATGGCCACCGCCCCGAAAGGGCGAGCCAAAACTGTGCCCAGCACGCACAGGGACGACCGGACTACCGGTTATGAGACGGGCCCTCCCATCGGGGTGGTGACCAGTCGATCCCAGGATCCCGGCGCGTAGCGCGCCCAGGATCTGCGCAAGCGAATGCTTGCGATCTCTGCAGCTTGAGTCCTCCTGCTCGTCGGCCAGCCGTCGGATACGTCCGATGCCGCGTCGATGAGGGAGTCCTCGTGAAAGCTGCACGTCTTCCCCAGTGGTGGGGATTTGGAGCCGGTGCCATGGGCGCTGTGTTTTTCATCTGCGTGATCTCCGGGTATGCCTTGTCGCTGCCTGTGATCCGTGTCAAGCGTGTCCTTCTGGGCATGCTTTGACTGAAGCTTCTCGATCCCGGTTGGCATTTGCCAGCCGGGATTCGCTTTTCGGGTTGACCGTGTTCCACGTGAAACATGTCTTGCGCGACTTGCTGAACAGCCGCGCGCCCATGATGATTGACAATGTCTTGCATTTTGCTATCTTGCACCTCAATCAACGTTCGCGTGGAGGCCGCATGACCTCGATGGAAAACACGATCGATCGCGCCCAGCTGGTCATCCGCATCCAGGATGGATTCGGCCTGGCCATGGCCGACCTCGCCGACGTGCTCCGCGTTCCGAGAAGCGAGTTCGTGTCCTGGCTCAATCGCAGCCTGTCCTCGCCCGATTCGCGCATCGAGCGCCTCGCGTTCTGGGCCTCCTGGTGGCACAGCCGCTCGGGCCGCGGGATCTCGGAATACCTGCGCGACGCCGTGGGCGGCGGTCCGTGCCTGATCGAGATGCTGCGCGCCGAGGTTCTGGACGAGCGTGCGATCAGCGCGGCGCTGGCCGCCCTGGCCCTGCGCATCGGACGCGCGCCCTCGAGCCTGCCCGGCGTGATCCCCTCGGCCAGCGCGCCGCCCGCCAGCGCCAGCGTCTCCAGCCTTGCCGGCCGGCGCCGGGCGTGATGTTCCACGTGGAACACCGGAAGTCTTGAACAAGGCCCCGCCGATGGCGGGGCCTTGTCTTTCTTGTTGTCGCACATGTTCCACGTGGAACATGAATCGGGGGCCGGATCAAAAAGGTTCGACCCCAGTCTTCTCGATTCTCTTGAAGAACGCCTGATGCGCGGCGATTTCAGCCTCGCTGGCGCGCAGGACTCTGGGTCGCCAGCCCTCGCGCAAGACCGGTTCGCGCCTGGAGACCTCGCCCTGGCCCGTCTCCGTCGCGCCGAACGCCAGTCCGGCCTGTCCGGCCGTCATGGCCAGCCAGACCCGCGCCAGCAGCCAGGCGTCGATCAGTGCGCCATGCACCTTGCGGGCATCAAGGGCGATGCCGAACTTTCGGCACAGGGCGTCCAGCGAGGCTCCGTTCTGGGCCAGATGGTGACGCGCGTGCGCCAGGCTGTCGTATACGCGAAACCGGTTTGAGAAAGCCCTGTCGCCGCGCCCCGCGCGTCGCATCTCCGCATCGAGGAAGCCGACGTCGAAGGGGGCGTTGTGGATGATCACGGTCGAATCGTCAATGAACTCGGACAGCGGCTCGATGAAGGCCGGGAAGGCCGGCTGGCCGGAAAGGAGGGGCATGGTCAGGCCGTGGATGCGGACGGTCTCGTCCGTCAGTTCCTTCAACGGGTTGACGTAGGCGTGGAACACGCGCCCGGTGATCTTGCGGTCCAGGATTTCGGCACAGCCGATCTCGACGATGGCATCGCCTTGCTCGGGTCTCAGTCCGGTCGTTTCGGTATCCAGGACGACCAGGCGCCCCTCGGGCACGCCGGCCGGCAGGGTTTCGGTCCGTTTCCGCATGCGCTAGCGGCCTTGTTCCACGCGGAACCAATGGCTTTCGGTTCGCGCCTTCAGCACGGGAGGACCGATGCGCTGGGGCAGATGGCCGAGACGATCGCCTCGACGGTGGCCAGAGACTCATTGGTGGACAGCACGACCATGTGCCCGATCTTGGCATGATGATCGTTCTGGTCCACCCAGCCGTCGATCTCCTGCATCATCCGCGGCAGATCGATCTCGTCGGGCGCGGTGATGACGTATTCCTTTTCGTAGACCTTGTATTTTTGCGCCAGCATGGAAGCGGCGCCCTTCCAGGTGTTGACCACCAGCGAGGCGATGACCGAGGACAGCATGTGCTGCGCGCTGGCGTCGCCTTCCGCCGCGCGGTGGAACCATCGGGCCTTCAGCGCGCCCTTCCGGTAGACCCAGTCGTAGAGCGTCAGCGCGCGAACAGGCCGAATGATGTCGGGCATGCGGTAGTCCGGGCTCACGCCGCGGATTTCCTCGTCCGTGGTGTCGCGGCTGCGCGCCTTGGACAGGGCGATGCCGACCTTCACCTCGCCGGGCTGGATGGAGCAGGCGATGCCGAAATGCTCGCCACGATCCCCGACCGGCGTTTCCGCGAACCAGCTGCCGAAGCGCGCGTTGGACTCCTTGGTGACCGGCGTGCGAATGGCTCTGGACATGCCCCAAAAAGACAGGTCGGTGCGATCCCTCATGGCGTTGGCGATGGCTTCGAGAATGAGGCTGTTGATGATGATGCCCTGACTCATGGAGCTACTCCCGGTCGATGCGTTCGGTGGTGCGCTTGCGCGACAGTTCGAAAAACACTTTCTTCCGCGGCTGCAGGTTCCTGATCACCGTCTGGTGCGCCAGAACGATCTCATGCAGCATCGTCTTCAGCAGCGACCACGGATGCTGCAGGACGCCGGGAACCATCTTCACGAAAACCCACTTCACGATGCCGCGCAGGCTTTCGCTCAGCATGAGCGCGACGATGAAGACGGATCCCCAGACGATCAGCTGGATGGTGTTGGCGCTCATGTCGTGTGCATTCGCTTCCGCGCTCTTGACGCCGGCAGTGTATCACGTGATACAGTTATGTCGCCAGATTCGATGCGCCGCGGCGCACAGGTACCCAGACCATGCAACTCAACAGTTCCAAGCCCATCCTCGGCCTCATGGCGACGCTGTTCCTGTTCTGGCTGATCTTCGTGGTGCTTGCTTCCGATCCGCTGTCGCGTCTGAATCGCATGTGCAGCCCGGCGGTCTGGCTGGGTCGCGGCGTGTCATCCCTGGTCGGCCTGTTCAACGAGCAGGATGCCACGCAGGTTGCCGGCGGATTCAACCATGTTTTCGACGGCTGCCGCCTGTGGGGCTGGAACGTGTTCTACGCCAGCACGTACGAGGCCATGCGTCGCAAGGCATCGGAGGACGGCAAGCCGGAGGCCGCGGCGACAACGTCCGGCCAGCCGGCCGTGCCCCACGTGGCGCCACGCGCTGCCCCGGCGCGCTCGGCGGCCGCCGCGTCCGGCGGCTCCGGTGGCGCGCAGTGAGATCATTCCGGCTTCGGGCGTGGAGGCTTTCGCGAGCCGCCGTCGCGCTGCTTTTTTTTGCTCCGTGGCCGTGTCTTGCCGGTGGGCCGGCGCAAGGCTGGGCCTGCTGGGCGCAGGCCGCGCAGCGTTATCATGTGCCGATGGACTTGCTGTACTCGATCGCGCGTGTGGAAAGCCACAACGAAAAGAACCCCATCCACTGGAACCGCGACGGCACCTACGACATTGGCCTGATGCAGATCAATTCGTCATGGCTTGCTGAACTCAAGCGTTACGGCATCACGCGCCAGACCCTGATCAGTCAGCCATGCGTCAATCTCAACGTGGGCGCCTGGATCCTGTCCCACGACATCCGTCGTTACGGTCTCAACTGG
>JAJZRT010000322.1 GCA_021802595.1 Pseudomonadota bacterium | reverse complement strand
TTCGATGTCCTGCACGATCGCGGTTTCGCCGCTTTGCAGCACGCGGCCGGTGACACCGTCGCCCGGCCGATACACGCCGCGCTCGATTTCCTCCGCCGTCAGCCCGTAGGCATAACGGATCGCATAGTCGCTGCCGCCCGGCTGCCGCAGCACCACCCGTCCGCGGTTGAGGCCCAGGAACTCCGAAACCAGGTGCAGCATCTCGCGGATCACCGGACCCGGCTCCAGGCTCTTTCCCATCAGCCGCGCCGATTCGCGTATGACCAGCATTTCCTCGTTCTGCAGATGTTCGGCAGACAGTGCGGCAGACGTCATGGCGATTCCCTCGAAACATTTTGTCAACACTGTGTAATCAAGAAGCGGGCCAGCTTTTTCGGATTTCTTGGCGAATCCGCACGATATCCGTTACGAAACACCGACTTACTCCTAACTCAAACGTGTTGGCACGCTTCCTGAATACGACACAAGTGGAAACACGACGCAGCGCAGGGCTTTGGTCCCGAAGGCGCGCCTGTTCAGGTGATTGCGCGCGGAATGACGCAGCGAACGCCACCGGACAAGCGCACCGGATTGGGGCACAGAACGATGGAGCTGGTGCACGCGGGCGTGTGAAGCCCAGTCTTTTTTCAATGCGATAGGAGCACCGAATGTCCGGCTTTGACAATCCTTTTGACCCTGATACCCAACTGCACCGCGCAGGTTGCAGCTGCGGTCGCCACCACAGCCAGGCCGACCACGATGCTGCCATGCAGAACGAGGATGCGCGCGTGTCGCGCGTGGTCGAATCGGCGGTGATGCGCGGCCTCTTCCCGGACGACCAGATGCGCCGCAACTTCCTGCGCGCGGTCGGCGCCGGCACGGCGATGGCGGCGATCTCGACGTTGTTCCCCATGGGCGCGGCGAAGGCGCTGGCGGCCGAAAAGGGCAAGCTGGAAAAGCCCGATCTGAAGATCGGCTTCATTCCCATCACCTGCGCCACGCCCATCATCATGGCGGGCCCGATGGGCTTCTATGCGCGCGAGGGACTCAACGTGACGCTGCAGAAAACCGCCGGCTGGGCGGTGATCCGCGACAAGGTGCAGAACAAGGAATACGACGCCTCGCACATGCTCTCGCCGATGCCGCTGGCGATGTCGCTGGGGCTGGGCTCGGCGAAGCAGTCGGTCGACGTGGCGTCGATCCAGAACATCAACGGCCAGGCGATCACGCTGCACCTCAAGCACAAGGACAAGCTCGATCCCAAATCGTGGAAAGGCATGAAGTTCGGTCTGCCGTTCGACTACTCGATCCACAACCTGCTGCTGCGCTACTACCTCGCGGAGGCCGGACTCGATCCCGACAAGGATGTGGAACTGCGCATGATGCCGCCGCCCGACATGGTGGCCAACCTGCGCGCCGGCAACATCGACGGCTTCCTCGGTCCCGAACCGTTCAACCAGCGCGCGGTGTATGAAGAGGTCGGCTTCATCCACACCCTGTCGCGCGACCTGTGGGACGGCCACCCCTGCTGCGCCTTCGGCGTGCAGGAAGGCTTCTACAAGCAGTACCCCAACACCTACGCCGCGCTGTTCCGGGCGATTGCCAGCGCCACCGACTACGCGCACAAGCCGGAGAACCGCAAGGCCATCATCGAGGCGATCGCACCGGCCAACTACCTCAACCAGCCGATCCCGGTGCTGGAACAGGTGATGACCGGCCGCTTCGCCGACGGCCTCGGCAAGGTGCGGAACGTGCCCGACCGCGTCGACTTCGATCCCTTCCCCTGGCAGTCGATGGCGGTATGGATCCTCACCCAGCTGAAACGCTGGAACTACATCAAGGGCGACGTCAATTACCAGGCGGTCGCCGAGGACGTGTTCCGCGCCACCGATGCCCGCGCCCGCATGGCCGAGCTCGGCATGAAGCCGCCGAAGGCGAGTTACATGAAGCACACCATCATGGGCAAGGTGTTCGACCCCGCCAAGCCTGCCGAGTACCTCAACTCCTTCGCCATCAAACGCACATGAAGACGCGACTCACCCTCAGCCAGAAAGCCGGCCTGCTTTCGTTCGCGCTACTGGCCGTGATCCTGCTGGTATGGCAGCTGGCGACGCTGCCGGAACCCCATGCCGCCGCGGCCAATGTCGACCCCGAATACGCCGCGCTGATGGGCGGCGGCGCGGCCAAGGCGGCGTCGAGTTTCCCCACGCCGGCGGCGATGGCGCAGACGGTGTGGGACAGGCTCTCCCACCCCTTCTACGACAACGGCCCCAACGACAAGGGCATCGGCATCCAGCTTGCGTATTCGCTGGCGCGTGTGCTGGGCGGCTTCATGCTCGCCGCCGTGGTAGCGATCCCGGCGGGCTTCGCCATCGGCAATTCGCGCGTGGTCTACCAGGCGATCAATCCCTACGTGCAACTCTTGAAGCCGATCTCGCCGCTGGCGTGGATGCCGCTCGCCCTGTACACCATCAAGGATGCGTCGGCGTCGGCGATCTTCGTCATCTTCATCTGCTCGCTGTGGCCGATGCTGATCAACACCGCGCACGGCGTCGCCAACGTGAAGAAGGACTGGCTCGACGTCTCGCGCACGCTCGAAGTGAATCCGCTCAGGAAGGCCTTCCGCGTGATCCTGCCGGCCGCCGCGCCGACGATCCTGACCGGCATGCGCATCTCGATGGGCATCGCCTGGCTGGTCATCGTCGCCGCCGAAATGCTGGTCGGCGGTACCGGCATCGGCTACTTCGTGTGGAACGAGTGGAACAACCTCTCCATCACCAACGTGCTGTTCGCCATCCTGATGATCGGCGTCGTCGGCATGGCGCTCGACAGCCTCTTCGGCGTGCTGGGCAAGCGCGTCACGTACCAGGAGTAAGCGCATGTCAGCCATCCATCCCTTCCTGCAGGTCGAGAACCTGGCGCGTGCCTACCCCAGCCCCACCGGCGGCGAAGCCGTCACCGTGTTCGACCACGTCAATTTCCGCATCCACAAGGGCGAGTTCGTCTGCGTCACCGGCCACTCCGGCTGCGGCAAGTCAACCATCCTCAACATCCTCGCCGGACTCGATTCCGCCAGCGCCGGCAACGTCTTCATGGACGGCCGTGAAGTCTCGGGACCGAGTCTCGACCGCGGCGTCATCTTCCAGAGCCACGCGCTGATGCCCTGGCTGACCGTACTGGAGAACGTCTCCTTCGCGGTGAAGTCGCGCTGGCCGTCGTGGCACAAGACCAAAATCCGTGACCACGCCATGCGCTACATCGAACTGGTGGGCCTCAAGGGCGCCGAGCACAAGAAGCCGTCGCAGCTGTCGGGCGGCATGAAGCAGCGCGTCGGCATCGCGCGTGCGTTCTCGATCGAACCGAAGATGCTGCTGATGGACGAGCCCTTCGGCGCGCTCGACGCCCTGACGCGCGGCGTCATCCAGGACGAGCTGCTGAAGATCTGCGCCGAAACGCAGCAGACCGTGTTCATGATCACACATGACGTCGACGAAGCGATCCTTCTGTCCGACAAGATCATGCTGATGTCGAACGGCCCGCACGCGCGCATCGCCGAAATCGTCAACAACACCCTGCCGCGTCCGCGCGAGCGCAGCGTGCTGCACAAGCACGCGCACTACTATCCGATCCGCAACCACCTGGTCGATTTCCTTGTGAGCCGATCGAAGCAGTTCGGCAGCCTGCGCGACGCGCCCGACGCCCCCAGTTCGCCCACCGTGTTCGATCCGGAAGACCTGATCGAGGCCGAATCCGAGCCGGTGATCGTTCCCCTGCCGCATGCCGGCAAACCCCACATCCACCTCGTCAACGCCTAAGGACCATCATGACCCGCACCGAAGTTACCGACCTCATTCTCGCCGCCAAGCACAAGAAAGGCCTCAAGTGGGCCGACATCGCCAAGAAAGTCGGCCAGAGCAAGGAATGGACGACCGCCGCACTCCTGGGGCAGATGACCCTCGACAAGAAGCAGGCGACCACCGTCGGCAAGCTGCTCGGCCTGCCACCCGAGGCTGTCGACCAGCTGCAGATCGTGCCGTACAAGGGCAGCCTGCCTTCCGCCGTGCCGACCGATCCGCTGATCTATCGTTTTTATGAACTGATCATGGTGTACGGCATCACGATCAAGTCGCTGATCCACGAGGAGTTCGGCGACGGCATCATGAGCGCGATCGATTTCTCGATGGATATCTCGCGGGTGGAGGATCCGAAGGGCGACCGGGTGAAAATCGTGCTGAACGGGAAGTTCCTGCCGTACAAGACGTATTGATTCATCGGGGCCGCAGCCAGGCTTCGAGATCCTCCAGCGCCGCTAACGCGCCGTCGCCACTCCGCTGTCAAACCGGGGCCGGGCACGTTGGCTCAGCAGGCTATTGAACACCAGGGCCAGAATAACGAACGCCGCCCCCATCACCTCGGCTCCTCCGAAGTGGTGCCCGAGGACGACGCCGATGGCGAAGGCGGAGACCGGGACGAAGTTGATGAACAGCACCCCGTTGAGCGCGCCGAGCCGGCGAATGCCGGCGTTCCAGCTCAGCACGGCGATCACCGCACCGATCACCACCATGTAGGCCAGCGCCCACAGCCCGTCCCGCAATGTCGCCGCGGTGGGCGGATGGATGTGGCCCAGGCGCGCCATCGCCGCGGTTGCGGCAGCAATGCTCAGCACGCCCAGCAGGCAGGTCAGGGTGGTGTAACGCAGGGGTGACCAATGTGCAAAGCGCGCGGCCCCGAGCGTATAGAACACCCAGCACAGCGCACCGAGCAGCAGGAGCAGGTCGCCGCCGGCTTGGCCCGAAGCGGACAGGGCAGACAAATGGCCGTTGGTCACCACCAGCACCACGCCCGTCAGCGCCAGGGCGATGGCGAACAGCGTGTGCGCGGCCGGGCGGACGCCGCGGAGGCCCCAGTTCACCAGGGCGGTCAGCAGGGGCATCAGCGCCATGATGACCGCAGCGTGTTCCGGCCGGCTGTGAGCGAGGCCGGTGAATGCGAGCAGGTTGAAGCCGGCAAAGCCCAGGCTGCCGTACAGCCACAGCAGGCCGCCGTTGCCTTCCAGACTGAATGCGGCGCGCCCTTCGCCATAGGCCAGCAGGGCAGCGAAGATCAGGGCGGCGGCACCGTAGCGGATGGCGGTCATGTGGAAGGCGTCGATTTGCGACAGCAGGGGCTTGGCGACCTGGAACATGCCGCCCCAGGAGACGGCAGCAAGCAGCAGCAGACCCATGGCCTGGAAGAGCGAAGTGCGGGGCATCGTGATCTCCTTGCAGTAGTGCGATG
>JAJZRT010000321.1 GCA_021802595.1 Pseudomonadota bacterium | reverse complement strand
GCCGATCCGGAACGGCCGGCAAAGCAGGGCTGCCGAGCGTTTGGCATGAGATTCAGGCCGGAAAACCGCATGGCGCGGAATTCGCAGGGTTATGCAGAGGTTTCATGATCATTGAAATGCTTGCACCGATTTTTATAGTAGTTGGCTATATCAGCTATTTCCTTTCCTGCCTTCTTGGCCTCAGGGGATTCAAGTGCTGCACCTTCAAATCCCAGAAGCTCAAGAGCTCCGCTAGTAATTTCATCAAGTCAGTGGCTTTTGCCCTCTTTCTTGAGTAGCTTTCCAAGTATCTCTTCTGCCGCCCCCGCTAAAGTAAGAGCAGAAATGTAATCACCCCTGTCTAGGAAAAGTTCTATCGATCGCTCCAACTGCCGATGAGCAATTTCTAGATTTGTAAGCTTTTCCGTGATTCCTTCCAGTTTCATGCTTTATGTCTAAGGAAGCGCTGAACAAGTCCTTCGACAAGCTCAGGACGAACGGCAACTTGTTGATTCCGTTCGTGGTGAGCCTGTCGAACCATGAGCGGAATCAACTTGTTCAGCGCTTCCCTAACGTAAGGTGCCCATCCTAAATGACGCCTTATAAGCCATCATTTAAATTCGAGTTTAGGCCTCATACCCCTCCCGATGCGTCGCATTGATCGTGCGCAGCAGTTCGCGGAACGGAATGTTGCGCTCGTGCTTCTTGAACAGCGGCATGAAGGGCAGATCCTCGCCCGTCCCCACGCCGGCATATTTCCCGGACGCCATCGCTTCGTGCAGGTCGCGCAGCATCCTGTCGAGCTCGTCCAGGAAGGGCATGTAGGTCGACGCCTCGTCGTCGTCGTGCTCCAGGCAGGCACGCAGTTCGTCGACTTCGTACACGGCTTCATGCACCAGGTCGACCAGTTGGTTGAAATCTTGGGCTCTTTTCATGTTCGTGTGCTTTTTGGAGAAAACGTAAGGATACCGCCGCTTGGCGGGCCGTGCGACAGGCGCGAGATTTGAGCGCACGTTCCGGATTGCGAGACAGGCCGAACCGGTGAACACTGTGCTTCTCAGACTTCTGCTGAACGCCGACCATGGATACCGAACCTGTCACCTCCCCGCCGAACGCCGCCCCGACCGAGGCCGAGCAGCGCTGGCAGGCTGTGATCCGCCGCGACCCACAGGCGGACGGCGATTTCGTCTACGCGGTCCGCACCACCGGCGTGTACTGCCGGCCGTCGTGCCCGTCGCGCGCCGCCAGGCGGCAGAACGTGGCGTTTTTCGATACGCCGGCGCTTGCCGCTGCGGCGGGCTATCGTCCCTGCAAACGCTGCAAGCCCGACCAGACCTCGCTGCAGCAGCGACGCAACGCGCTGGTGCTGCAGGCCTGCCAGGCCATCGAGTGCAGCGCGTCGGCACTGTCGCTCGCGCAGCTGGCGCAACAGGCCGGAATGAGCCCGCACCATTTCCAGCGCATCTTCAAGGCGGCCACCGGCCTGTCCCCCAAGGCTTATCACCAGGCCGTTCAGGCCCGACGCGTGACGGCTTCGCTGCAGGCCGCACCGTCGGTGATCGATGCCCTCTATGATGCCGGCTTCAATTCGACCGGGCGCTTCTACGAGGCCGCGCCCGCGCTGCTCGGCATGTCGCCCGGCAGCTACCGCAAGGGCGGCGCCGGCGAGCGCATCCGCCATGCGGTCGCGCCCTGCACGCTCGGCTGGGTCGTCGTCGCCGCGACCCGCAAGGGCGTGTGTGCCATCGAGTTCGGCGAGTCGGCGCCAGCGCTGGAAGCTCGCATCCGCGCGCGCTTTGCGCAGGCGACGTTCGAGCCGGCCGACGCCGGCTTCCAGCGCTGGATCGCCCGGGTGCTGGATTACATCGAGCAGCCGCGCGGCGTGCTCGATCTGCCGCTGGACGTGCAGGGCACGGTCTTCCAGCGCCGCGTCTGGCAGGCGCTGCAGGCCATTCCTGCGGGCGAGGCCGCCACCTACAGCGAGATCGCCTCACGCATCGGCCAGCCCAGGGCTTTCCGCGCGGTGGCGCATGCCTGCGCAGGCAATGTCGTGGCGGTGGCGATTCCGTGCCATCGCGCCGTGCGCGCCGATGGTTCGCTGGCCGGATACCGCTGGGGGCTCGCGCGCAAGGCGGAACTGCTGCTGCGGGAAGATGCCACTTCCCCCCTCAAAAAACCGCCCCCTGGCGCCGTTACTGATGGAAAGCCATTAAAACGACACAGGAGGACGCAATGAGCATCAAGCGCGACATCGAATACGCCGTCTACATCCACGGCGTGTGGAAGACCCGCTTCCGGGATTTTCTCGGCGGCCGCGCCGGCATGGACATATCCGCCGTCGGCAGTACGCAAGCCTGCAAGCTCGGGAACTGGCTCGACAACGAGGCACGGCGGATGCTGTCACCCGAGGACCATGCCGAGGCCTGCCGGCTGCACGCCCAGTTCCACGAAGTGGCCAGCGGGATCGTCGACAACATCAAGCGCCGCGACTTTGCCGCGGCACGCGCGGCGCTGATGACGGATGGCACCTTCGACGAGGCCAGTCGCGAGCTGGCCACCTTTCTGCGCAAGATGCCTCTGCGGCGCCGTGCGCCCGCCGGAGTCGCCGCCAAGGCGAAGCTAGCCGCCTGAACGCCCCTGCCGCCCGCCATGCGGCCGACAAAAACAGGGACCGCGGCCCCTGTTTTCTCGTGTGAGACCGCTCAGCCCTTGACCGGCTTGGCGGCGATCTCCTCCAGCCTGCGTGCCTTGATGACCTGGCCGTTCAGCGCGGCCTCCTTGGCGTTGCCGCCATAGGCGACGACCATCAACTGGCTGTAATACATCACCGGGATGTTGAACTTGGTGCCGTAGCGCTGGTTGATCTGGCCCTGATAAATCTCGACATTGGCCTGGCACAGCGGGCACGGCGTGACGATCATTTCGGCGCCGTGGTCGTAGGCCGACTCGACGATGTCCTTGATCTGTGCCTGCGCCTTTTCCGGCTCGGAGAACGCCAAGGCGCCGCCGCAGCAGGTGACTTTCTGCTCGTATTCCGGGATCGATTCGGCGCCGACCATTTCGACCATCTTGTCGAGATACTGGGGGTTCTCGAACGACTCGCCGGCGACGCCGAACGGGCGGTTGGTCTGGCAGCCGACGTAGCCGGCGATCTTGACGCCTTCGAGCGGGCGCACGACGTGCTTCTTCATTTCGTCGAAGCCGATGTCCTCGATCAGCACTTCCACCATGTGGCGGATCTCGGGCATCTCGTTGATCGTGAGGCCGGCTTCCTTCAGCGCCTCACGCGTATCGGCCATCAGCGTGTCGGAATGCGTCAGGCGCTCGCGGGTCTCGCGCGCGCCGAGCCAGCAGGCGGCGCAGGTGGCGACGATTTCCTGCCCGGGCAGGTTCTTCTCGGACAGCGCGAAGTTGCGCGCATTCATCACGTGGCGCGGCAGTTCGCCCGCTTCCGCATAGCCGATCGAGGCGCCGCAGCAGTTCCAGTCGGGGATTTCGGTCAGCTTGACGTCGAGCGTCTTGCACATCGACTCGACCGAGGTCAGGTAGTTGGAAGCGGAAGCGCCCTTCTGCGACGAGCAACCGGGGTAAAACGCGTATTCATGTTTGGCCATATTTCTCTCCTCAGCCCGCCATCCTGGCGGCCTTGCGGCTGCGCTCGATTTCGTAGGCTTTTTTCAGCATCGCCTGGATGCCTTTCTGGTCCTTGCACTTGTGGCCGCCGAACAGTTCGAACGGGTTGAGACGCTTGGCCTTGAGCAGGCCGATGGCAACCGCCTGCATCGCCATGCCGTTCTTGACCCCCTGGGCAAAGCCGTCCTTGAAGTACAGGCCCAATGACAGCTTGAGCTCGTTGACGCGTCCCGTATGGGTGCAGTTTTTCCAGAACAGGCCGGAAAAGAAACGCGTGGCCTGCATCTTCGGCGCCTTGCCGATGCGATGCGCATACTCGGCGATGCCGTGCATGATGTGGGTGATCGGCAGCTTGCGCGGGCAACGCACGATGCAGTTGTAGCACGAGGTGCAGTTCCACATCGAGGTGGTGGTCAGCACTTCCTCGCGCTTGCCGGCGCGGATCATCATGAACAGTTCCTGCGGCGGATGTTCCCACGCGCTCTGGAAATTGGTCGGGCAGGAACCGGAGCAGACGCCGCATTGCATGCACATCTTGACCCAGTCGCCCATCTCGACCTGTTCTTCGATTTCCTTCAGGAAGTTGTTGCGGTATTTCTCCGCCAGTGCGGTGTTTGCGCTCATGATTAGAATCCCTTGAACGGGCTGGGGCCCACGGCAACCAGCTCGGCGGCATACTTGTTGATCATCTCGGGCACCCGCTCGATGTCGGTGATGGCGACTTCGAGGTCGCGCACGCGCTCCGATTCCAGGTTCAGCGTCTTCAGCGTGTCGTCGATCTTGGACATGCGCACGCGGCCAAGCTCCGAGCCCTTGACGAAGTGGCACTGGTACTCGTCGCCGGACTTGCAGCCCATCATCATCACGCCGTCGTAGCCGGCGTTGAGCGCATCGGTCACCCAGATGGTGTTGACCGAGCCGAGACAGCGGATCGGGATGACGCGCACGAAGGCCGAATACTCGTTGCGGTTCATCGCCGCCATGTCGAGCGCCGGGTAGGCGTCGTTCTCGCAGGCCAGGATCAGGATGCGCGGCTTCTCGGAGAACTCGTCGGGAATGTCGACCGCCTTGATCTGGGCGCCGACGCTGTTGACCGAGTAGTTCTCGAACGAGATCACGCGCACCGGACAGGCACCCATGCAGGTACCGCATCGACGACACCGCGATTCGTTGAACACCGGGAAGCGCTTCTCGTCCTCGTCGATGGCGCCGAACGGGCATTCCACCGTGCAGCGCTTGCACTGGGTGCAGCCTTCGAGTCGCACCTTCGGGAACGACAGGTCGCCCGAGCGCGGATGCGCGGCGCGGCCCAGTTCGGCGTTTTCCAGCGCCTGGATGGCTTTGAGCGCGGCGCCGGTGGCGTCCTCGCGCGCCTGCGCGATGTCCATCGGGCGGCGCACCGGGCCGGCGGTGTAGATGCCGGTGCGGCGGGTTTCGTAGGGGAAGCAGATGAAGTGCGAGTCGGTGAAACCCTGCTTCAGCTGCGGAACGTCCTTGCCCTGGCGGTAGGTCAGATTGAGGATGGAGATCGGCTTGACCTCGACCACGCCCTCTTCCGCTTCCTTGGGTGCCGCGAAAATATCCACGCCCGAATTCGGCACCTGGCCGGTGGCCAGCACCACCAGATCGACGTCGGCCATCGCGGCGTCC
>JAJZRT010000320.1 GCA_021802595.1 Pseudomonadota bacterium | reverse complement strand
CTTGCGCGGCTTGCCCCGGTACTCGTCATCATGGTAATGGCGCTCTTGCCGCTCGGGGTTGCCGGCCTGGCGCTCCGCGTGCTCGATGAACTTGTCCAGCTCGCCGCGATCCAGCCACACGCCGCGGCATTCGGGGCAGTAGTCGATCTCGATTCCCTGACGCTCGGTCATCACCAGATTCACTTCTGTACATACCGGGCATTTCATAATTTATCTCCTGTTGTCAGCAAGGCTCTGATCTGTCCCTCCATCAGGCCATCCACGGGAATGACGCGCACCTCGTCAATGATCAGCACAGGGCAATGACGAATCTGGAAACGCTCCACGAGTTCCGGATGCTCTTCGGCGTAGCAGCACTCATATACGAGACCCAGATCCCGCAACTCCTGCTCGATGTTGCTGCAATGGCATGTCCGGGTAGTAAGCAGCTTGATGTCCATGACGATCTCCACCGTCAACGGCCGCAACACATGCATTTGCCGTGCGTCTCGCCACCCATCATGCGCATGGTCTCGCGCATTTGCTGCATGTGTTCCCGCATAAGCCGCTGCCGCTCACGGGGATCCTGGGCCTGATGGATATTTTCCATGCTCGCCTGCATCTGCTGCGTGCGCGCCTTCACCTTCGCCTCGATCTCGTCGGCTTGCGCGCCGGGTGCTTCTTCAGACCCGCCTAGCGCGACGGACACCCGTTCCAGCCGCTGCCTGACCTCGCCCGCCAGCGCAGTGATCTCGGGCTTGTTCACCAGTTCCAGCACCGCGTTCGGGTCCATGAATTCCACATGGACGGTGCCGGCTTCGTCCTGCCGCACCACGACGTTGCAGGGCAGCAGCAGTCCGATGGAAGGCTCCGCCGTCAATGCGCGATGGGCCAGGGGCGGATTGCATGCCCCGAGAATCCGGTAGGGCGGCATGTCCTGGTTGAGCTTCTTTTTTAGGGTGGCCGCCACGTCGATGTCGGTAAGCACCCCGAAGCCTTCCTTTTGCAGTTCCTGCGTCACCTTTTCAATCGCGGTGTCGAAAGAAGCCTCTACCGCCTTGCCAAAGCCGTACTTGGTATTCATGTTGCCGTTCCTTTCATTGGGTTTCGTTGAGTATAGGTTGTCATGTCTTGAGCATCCGCAGCCCGCTTGCGATCACCACGAACTCACTGATCTCGTGGGCCAGCACCGCGACCGGCAGGGTGAAATAGCCGCCCACCGCGCCCGCGATCAGAGCGCCGATCACCACTGCGGACAGTGCGAGGTTCTGCCGGATCACCTGCCAGGTACGGCGGCTGAATGAGATCAGATAGGGCAGCCGCGCGAGGTTGTCGGACATCAAGGCCACATCCGCAGTCTCCAGGGCCACATCGGTGCCCGCCGCGCCCATGGCGACGCCCACATGGGCCGCAGCCAACGCGGGCGCATCGTTCACGCCGTCGCCGATCATCACCACCTTGCCGTGGCGCGCCTCCAGTTCGGCGACCTTGCGCGTCTTGTCCTCCGGGGAAAGCTCGGCGAAGACCTCGTCGACGCCCACCTGCCGGGCAATCGCCTCCGCAGCCAGCGGGTTGTCGCCGGTCAGCATGACCACCCGTTCGATGCCGGCGCGCTTGAGATCGGCGATCGCCCGGGCCGCCTCGGGTCGCAGCGGGTCGGCGATGGCGATCAATCCATGGATGGCCTGGGCGGTGCCGACCAGCACCACGGTCTTGCCTTCGCGCTGCAAGGCCTCGATCCGGGGCGTCGTGGCGGCCACGGCAACCCCCAGCCCCTCGAACAGCCGCGGGTTGCCCACGAAGCACTCGACGCCTTCGACCAATCCCTTGGCGCCCGCGCCGGTGAGGGACTGGAAATCCTGCGCCGGGCTGAGCGCGATGCCCTCGCTTTTGGCCCGCTCCAGCACGGCCTGCGCCAAGGGATGCTGCGAGCGCGATTCGAGGGCCGCGGCCGCCGCCAGCACTTCGCGCGCGCTCTTCCCGTCCAGCGGGACCACGTCCGTGACCTGCGGCCGGCCCAGGGTGAGCGTACCGGTCTTGTCCAGGGCCACCACGCGCACCTTGGCGAGGTTCTCCAGGTGCACGCCGCCCTTGACCAGCAATCCATTGCGGCCGGCGGTGCCGATGGCGGCGACCAGCGTGATGGGGATGGAGATCACCAGCGCGCAGGGGGCGGCGGCGACGACGAACACCGTGGCGCGGGTGATCCAGTCCTCCCACGGCAGCCCGAACAGCGGCGGCAGCAGGCCGATGAGGATGCCCGCGCCCAGCACGGCGGGGCTGTAGCGTTTGCCGAAGCGCTCGATGAAGCGCTGGCTGCGCCCCTTGCTCGCCTGCGCTTCTTCCACCAGATGGATGATGCGGGACAGCGTGTTGTCGGCGAAAGTCTTGGTGGCACGCACCGTGAGCGCGCCCTCGCCGTTGATGGTGGCGGCGAACACCTTGCCGCCCGGCAGCTTCTCCACCGGCACGGATTCGCCGGTGACCGGGGCCTGGTTCACGCTGGAATGGCCGTCGATCACTTCGCCGTCGGTGGCGACCGACTCGCCGGGCAGCACGATGAAGACATCGCCCACCCGGAGTTGCTCCACCGGAATCCGGGTTTCCTGATCGCCACGCCGCACCAGGGCGGTCTTGGGGGCCAGATCCATGAGGGCGCGGATCGCGTGCCGCGCGCGCTCGGCCGTGTAGCCTTCCGCCGCCTCGGAGATGGAATAGAGAAACACCAGCGTCGCGGCTTCCGCCCACTGGCCCATCACCCCGGCGACGATCGCGGCGGTAGACATGAGCAGCTCGATGCCGATCTCCCTTTCCTTGACCAGCTCCTCCAGCGCCTCGCGGCCGAAATAGTAGCCGCCGACGAGCACGGACATGACATAGAAAGCGGTCTGCAGCTCGTTGCGCAGGCCGAGGTAGCCGCCGACGAAACCGAACAAAAGCAGCAGTCCGGAGCAGACGGAGGTGACGACCTTGGCGTTGCGCCAGGGTCGCGGCATGACCATCGGGGCATTGGCGGCGCAGCTGCAGCCCATCACTCGCCCTCCGCCGTCGAAAGCGATGCGGTCTGGATGCCGACCCGGCAGCGCCCGCCTTCACGCAGGCACATCCGCTGCCGGAAGTGGTGCAGGTCTTGGGCGAAGCGCCCATCCGCGTCCGGCAGCGCGCGCAGCATGTCGTAGGCCAGTTCCAGATAACGCACGCCGCGCACGAGGCGGTGATACACCCAGCGCCCGTCCTTCTCCGCCGAGAGTAGTCCCGCCTGTCGCAAGGCCTTCATATGGCGCGACAGCTTGTATTGAGGCTCCAACAAGCTGTCCACCAGCTCGCAGAGGCAAGCCTCCTCGCCGGTCTCGGCCAGCAGACGGACGATGCGGATCCGGGTCGGGTCGGCAAGCGCCTGAAAGATTTCCTGTGGTTTTACGTTGATCGCATGCATGGTTGCATGATAGTGCAACCATGCGAGATAATGCAACTCGTTGTGAGATTAGGATCGAGCCGGGGCAGCTTGTTTGCGGCAGGCTCCGGTCAGGAAAATAGGCACATGATGCCCGTCGGAGAACATGATCAATAAGGGAGGAAGACGATTTAGATGAATGATGCTGAGAACCTGGCCAAGCTGCTCGGGCACCTTAAGCCCGAGCTGTTCCGCGCCTTCATGGCGGATGAATTCGGGGTCGCCATGCCGGCCCCCGAAAAGAAGCAGACGAAGACCGAGCAGCGCGAGGCGATGGCAGCGGTGCTGGCTGCCTTGCCTGTATCGGAACGGCAGAAGATCGAGGAGGTCGCCGAGAAAATCATCCTGCTGACCGACGGGGCGGGCCAGGATGTGGTCGACGGATTCCGGGCCGACATCTTCGACGATGAGGATCGGGCCGCCTTCGACGCTTTGCGCGACCAGTACGAGCGGGCCCTGTGGCTGTACGGCAATGCCGAAGTAATTTTCAAGGAGGCATTGGATGCCCGGCAGGCCGATGTA
Organism: Pseudomonadota bacterium; assembly: GCA_021802595.1. The sequence goes on along the minus strand of JAJZRT010000320.1, from coordinate 1,318 downwards.
TTCCGGCAAAGCGTTTCGTGCTATTCGGGCTTCGTCGCCCCGACGAACCTCACCATGGCCGCCGACGAGAAGGCGAAGGCGTCTTTCCACGAGAGCGTCGCCCAGCAGCTGGGTTGCGCCAAGGACGATGTCGCCGTTCAGATCTTCAAACGCCTGCGCCCGAACACGCAGACCGGTGACGACGTCGACCTCTACCAGATCAGCGTCCACCACAATCGACCGCCGGAGATCATCGACTGTGTGCAGGCCAGCGAACTGGTGGCCCAGGAGGTGATCCGCGCGGTGTCCTCGCACATCACCTACGAGCCGGCCAACGGCCATCTAGAGGTGCTGTCGAAGGAGACCGACGGCCGTGAGGCACTGGCCCGCATCGCCGCCGATTGCCTGCTGCAGTCTCCGTTCTCGGGAGAGAAGATTCCGCTCAAGCAGTACGACTACCAGAGTCTCGCGGCCCCCCGCCACTTCGACCTGTCGGGTGAGAACGTTAGCTCTGTGATGGTGGCCGAGCTTGGCTATTCCGATGCGGGCAGCCGCTCGCTCGTCGTCAAGGTCGGAGCCAAGGATCCGGACGGAATCCATGCGGCAGCCAAATCGCTGGTCGGCCCGTCGTTCGATTTCCGCCACCACCATCTGAACTACGCCAGGCTCTCGATCCGCCTGAAGAAGGTCGGCAGGGAACGGGCGCGAACGATCTCGGTCATCCTGCGCGACGACAACAAGTGCAACATCAAGACCAAGCGGGAGAAGGATCGCGCCCTGTGCGACCGGCTGCTTGCCAAATGGAAGCTGATCAAGGAGATCGGTGTTGTCGTCGAAGCCCCTGTCGACGAAGTCGCTGCTTGAACTGACCGATCTGTTCGAGCGCTCCCGCCAGCCGCTCGTAGACATCGAAGGGCAGCGCATTTGCGGCGTTCCGGGCTGGGCTGCCGCGCGCATGACGTCCCTGGCGCCCGATGCGATGGAGGGATGGGTCGATTGCGTCGGCTATGCCGGTTCCTTTCCCGCGCCCTGCGGCGATGAGCGCGTTTCCGTCGATCTCGAAGAAGACGACGATCCCTCCCGGTACCGGTATCGATGCCCGGAAACCTTCCGGCTGAAGTATGTCGCGGCCGCGGAGGCAGGGGTCTATGCCGTTAGACCTGCTGCGTTTCTTGGCACCGTCGCCGAACTGCTCGCGATCCCACAAGCCCTGCGAAAAGAGATCGATGCGCCCACGATCAACGGCATCCTGTGGAATCTGGGCAAGGCACGGATCGGCCCGGCGCATACGGACGTTTGGTTCGTGCGTGGCCTCGAGCAGTCGGTGGAGGACGTCTTC
>JAJZRT010000319.1 GCA_021802595.1 Pseudomonadota bacterium | reverse complement strand
CTTCATCCTCACCGAGATGCGTGACAAAGGCGCCGCCTTCGACGACGTGCTGAAGGAGGCGCAGCGCCTGGGCTACGCCGAGGCCGACCCGACCTTCGACATCGAGGGCATCGACGCCGCGCACAAGCTCACCATCCTGTCGGCGATCGCCTTCGGCATTCCGATGCAGTTCGACAAGGCCTACACCGAGGGCATCTCGAAGCTCACGCGCGAGGATGTGAAGTACGCCGAGGAACTCGGCTACCGCATCAAGCTGCTGGGCATCGCGCGGCGCGCCGAGGCCGGCATCGAACTACGCGTGCACCCGACGCTGATCCCCGAGCGCCGCCTCATCGCCAACGTCGACGGCGCGATGAACGCCGTGCTGGTGAAGGGTGACGCCGTCGGTCCGACGCTTTACTACGGCGCCGGTGCCGGTGCCGAGCCGACCGCCTCCGCGGTGGTCGCCGACCTTGTCGACGTCACGCGTCTGCACACCGCCGACCCGCACCACCGCGTCCCGCACCTCGCGTTCCAGCCGGACCAGCTGGCCGATACGCCGATCCTGCCGATGGACGAAGTGCGTACCGCCTACTACCTGCGCCTGCGCGCGTTCGACCGCCCCGGCGTGCTGGCCGACATCACCCGCATCCTCGCAGACAGCAACATCTCGATCGACGCCATGGTGCAGAAGGAGCCGGCCGAGGGAGAGGAGCAGGTCAACATCATCCTGCTGACCCACGTCACGCTGGAGAAGAACGTCAACGCCGCGATCGCCAAGATCGAGGCGCTCGACAGCGTGGCGGGACAGATGATGCGCATCCGCCTCGAAGAACTGGCGTCGCGATAACATGAACCGCCCCGTGCCGTTCGGTTTGACGAGCGCCCGCCCCGCATCATGAACGTCATGTCGAGCGGGGAGCTCGCATCGGTCGTCTCGGAGTCCGTTCGGCAGGATGTGGTCCGGTATTTCCAGCAGGCCCGCAGCCAGTACGTCGGGCCTTGGCATATCGAGGAGTTTGAGCAGCACAGAACCAGTCCTGGATTCGATCAAGGGGAACTCGTCGACTGCCTGCAGCAGTTGCTGGCAAACCATGACGATCCTGCCTGTCGCGAACTGATGACGCGGATGTGCGGACAGAACGTGCCTTTCATGATCGTCGCGCACGAGCTTTCGCATCTGCGTGACATGCTGATCAGGTTGGCCACCGTCGACGGCAATGTGAAGGCCGTCAGCGCGATCATGGCGTTCTTCGATGTGCTGGAGGACTCGCTCGCGAAAATCTATCTGACCGGTTTTCTTGGCACGCTCAGCCACCGCAACAGCGTGCGCCTGCGCCACATCTCCGCGCTGGCCGAGAAGAACCTGCTGATCCACTTCGAAAAGCATCTGGACTGGCTCAAGCAGCTGACGGCTGCGGTGTCCGCGCGCGACAGGGCGGCCATGCCCGAGGCGCATCACGAGCGCTGCGAGTTCGGCAAATGGCTGCATGGCGAGGGTGCCAAGCTCGTGCGTGACCGCAGCCATTACACGCATCTGGTCGAGATCCACGCTGCCATGCACCACGTCGTTGACGAGGTCGCCGGCATGGTCGGGCTGGCGAGCGACAGCCTGCCGCTCTATGCCCTGATGAAGAAGGCGGAGAACTATTCGCTGGACCTCGGCAACGAAATATCCATGCTGAACAGCATGGTAATCATGGTCAACTACAACAAGGACCCGATGACCGGCGCCCTGACACGGCGCTCGCTGGAACGGGTGATGATCAACCAGCTCGAGATATCGCGCGCCACCGAAACCCCTTTCTGCCTGTTGATGTGCGACGTCGACCATTTCAAGCAGATCAACGACTGGCACGGCCACACGGTCGGCGATCGCGCCATCGTGCATTTCGCGAATGCGCTGCGTGGTAATCTGCGCCAGTCCGACCTGATGTTCCGTTTCGGCGGGGACGAATTCCTGCTCATGCTGCCGTCCACCGGCTACCAGCAGGGCTGGGAGGTGGCTGAGAAGCTGCGCGCCGCGGTTTGCGAGCCCCTCCTGCCCGCCGGCACCGAACAACTGAGCTTGCGGGCCAGCTTTGGCCTGCTGGAAGTCAGCGGTAACAAGACTTCCTTCATCGACAGCGAACTTGTGAACAACCTGATCAAGGAATGCGATCAGCGCCTCTACCTGGCCAAGCATCGCGGCCGGAATCAGATTGCCTGACGACGCACCTGTACACTCCCGGGAAAATCATGAAGTACCAATCCACTCGCGGCAATGCCCCCATCCTGACTTTCACGCAAATCCTGCTCGGCGGACTTGCCAGCGACGGTGGTCTCTACGTACCCGAAGCCTACCCGCGTTTCAACGAAGCCGAACTCGCGGCGATGCGCGGCATGAACTACCGCGAGCTGGCCTTCGCGGTGCTGTCGCGCCTGATCGACGACATCCCGGCGGACGATCTGCGCGCACTGATCGACAAGACCTACACGGCCGATGTCTACCGCTACGTCACCGACCAGGAAGACGCCGCGGACATCACGCCGCTGAAGACGCTGGAGCCCGGCCTGCACGTGCTCGCGCTGTCGAACGGCCCGACGCTGGCGTTCAAGGACATGGCGATGCAGCTCCTGGGCAACCTGTTCGAGTATGTGCTCGACAAGACCCGCGGCGAGCTCAACATCCTCGGCGCGACTTCGGGCGATACCGGCTCCGCCGCCGAATACGCGATGCGCGGCAAGCGCGGCATCCGCGTCTTCATGCTGTCGCCCGAGCACGGCATGACGCGCTTCCAGCAGGCGCAGATGTACGCGCTGCAGGACGCCAACATCCACAACCTGGTGATCCGTGGCGTGTTCGACCAGTGCCAGGACATCGTCAAGGCGGTGTCGAACGACCTCGACTACAAGACGAAGCACCACATCGGCGCGGTCAACTCGATCAACTGGGCGCGCGTCGCGGCGCAGAGCGTCTATTACTTCAAGGCCTATTTCGCGGCGACGCACGACAACAGCCAGCAGGTGTCGTTCTCGGTGCCGTCGGGCAACTTCGGCAACGTCTGCGCCGGCCATATCGCGCGCCAGATGGGGCTGCCGATCGACAAGCTGATCGTCGCCACCAATGAGAACGACGTGCTCGACGAGTTCTTCAGGACCGGCGTCTACCGGCCGCGCCCGGAGACGAAGCACACGTCCAGCCCGAGCATGGACATTTCGAAGGCCTCCAACTTCGAGCGCTTCGTGTTCGACCTCGCCGGACGCGATGCCGCCAAAATACGCAGCCTGTGGAGCGCGGTCGAGTCGGGCGGCAGCTTCGACCTCAAGGCCGACGGCCTGTTCGACAAGGTGGCGGACTTCGGCATGGTCTCGGGCTCGAGCAGCCACGCCAACCGCATCGACACCATCCGCACGGTGTACGAGGTCTACGGCACGATGATCGACCCGCACACCGCCGACGGCCTGAAAGTGGGCCTGGAGCACCGCCAGCCCGGCGTGCCGCTGATCTGCATGGAAACCGCGCAGCCGGCCAAGTTCGAGGACGCGATCCGCGAGGCACTCGGCATCGAACCGGTACGCCCCGCCGAACTGGCGAACTTGGAAGCGCAGCCGCAGAAAAAGCACGTCATGGACGCCGACGTGAATGCGGTCAAGCAGTTCATCGTCGAGCACGCGCGCTGAGCGACACGCGGCGGCCGCGGTGAAACGGCGCGGGGAAACCGGCTCCGACGACGCGTTCGCCGAACTGGTCGAGCGGGCGCAGGCCTGCACCGTCTGCGCCGCCCACCTGCCGCATCCGCCGCGACCCGTCCTGCGCGTCTCGCCTACCGCGCGCCTGCTGATCGTCGGCCAGGCGCCGGGACGGCGCGTGCACGAAACCGGCATCCCCTGGAACGATCCGTCCGGCGACGAACTGCGCCGCTGGCTCGGCATGACGCGCGACGCGTTCTACGACACCTCCCGCATCGCCATTGTCCCCACCGGCCTGTGCTATCCCGGCACCGTCAAGGGCAGCGACCTGCCGCCGCGCCCGGAATGCGCGCCGCTGTGGCATCCGCCGCTGCGCGCGGCCATGCCCGGCATCCGCCTGACCCTGCTGATCGGCGCCTATGCGCAGGCGTATTACCTGGGGAAACGCCGCGGCCGCACGCTGGCCGACACGGTGCAGGCCTGGCGCGATTTTCTTCCGGACTATTTCCCGCTGCCGCACCCCAGCCCGCGCAATCGCCTGTGGTTCAAGCGTCATCCCTGGTTCGAGGCGGAGGTGCTGCCGGCCCTGCGCGAACGGGTTGGAGCCTTGCTTGCGACAGGCGATAATGGCGGCGCGCATAATCATATCTAGCCACCACGCATCCAGGATTTGAACCCGCATGAAACTGATCACCTCGCTCACCAGCCCGTATGGCCGCAAGGCCCGTGTGGTCCTGCTGGAAAAGAAGATTCCCTTCCAGCTCCAGGTCGAAAACCCGTGGCTGCCGGACAGCCCGGTCCCCGGCTTCAATCCGCTCGGCAAGGTGCCGGTGCTGGTGCTGGAAGGGGGCGAGTCCGTGTTCGACTCGCGCGTCATCGTCGAGTATCTCGACCACGTCAGCCCGGTCGCTCACCTGATCCCCAGCGAACCGAAAGTCCGCATGATGGTGCGTGGCGTCGAGGCGCTGGCAGACGGCGTCACCGATGCCGCGGTGGCGGTGTATCTGGAACGGAAGCGCGAAGCCGGCAAGCAGAACAGCGATTGGCTGACGCTGCAGGAAAAGACCCTGTTCCGGGGGCTCGAGGCCCTGTCGGAAGCGCTGGGCGAGAAACCCTGGTTCCTGGACAACAACAACAGCATGACGCTTGCCGATGTCGCCTGCGGCTGCACGCTCGGCTACCTGGACCTGCGTTTCCCCGAGATCGACTGGCGCACCGCGCACCCCAACCTGGCGAAGCTGTTCGACAAGCTGATGACCCGGCCTTCGTTCCAGGAAACCGTGCCGGTCGTCTGAACGGCATCGGCATACTGCCGTTGGCCGAAGGGCCTAGTCGGAGGACTTGAGTCGCTCAATCAAGGAGCCACACCATGCCACGTGAAATCGCCACCCTCGCCGGTGGCTGCTTCTGGTGCATCGAAACCGTCTTCAACCGCCTGCGCGGCGTCGAATCCGCCGTCTCCGGCTACATGGGCGGCCATACAGAGAATCCGACCTACCGCGACATCTGCAACGGCGACACCGGCCACGCCGAAGTCGTGCAGGTGACCTTCGACCCGGACGTGATCAGCTTCCGCGACCTGCTCGACGTCTTCTTCACGATCCACGACCCGACCCAGATCAAC
>JAJZRT010000318.1 GCA_021802595.1 Pseudomonadota bacterium | reverse complement strand
CCAGCCGGAAAAATCGGTCGGTAGTGCGAAGAGAAAATAGAGCAGCAGGCCCGGCAGCGCCACGGCGAGCAGCACCGCCGTGGCCCGCTGCACCAGCCAGGTGCCGGTGCCGGTATGCGATCCGCTTGCCGACTTCACGCGAACAGCCTCCACGCGCCGATGAGCGTGACCACGGCAGCCGCCAGCAGGACCGCCAGGCTGCTCTGCCGGGCTCGCCTGAGGTCCGTGCCCCAGTGCGCATCCAGCGCCAGGTGCCGCAGGCCGGCAAAGACATGATGTGCGAATGACCAGACCAGAAGCAGCGCGAGCAGCCTGACCAGCGGGTGGGCCAGCGTACCCGCCATCCGCCGGAACCCGGCTTCGCCCGACAGCGACACCGACAGCGCCCACGCCCCGAACGGGACAGCCGCAAACAGCAGTGCGCCCGACACCCGGTGCAGGATCGACACCCAGCCTGGCAGCGGCAGGTGAATGTGCAGCAGATTCAGGTAAACGGGGCGCGCGACCGGTTTCACGACACGATGTGGGTCGATCGGATTAACGACGCCCAGTGGCCGCCTTGGCCTTCCTGACCGCTCGCTTGGGCATCTTCTTCGACGCGGCCTTCGCCACGGCCTGCGGCACACGCTGGGCCAGGCGCGGGTCGAACGGCTTGGGCAGGATGTAGTCCGGGCCGAACTTGAGCTTCTTCAGATGGTAGGCCTTCAGCACCGCCGCCGGTACCGGCTCGCGCGCGAGCCCGGCCAGCGCGTGCACCGCGGCGATCAGCATGTCCTGCGTGATCTCTTTCGCGCGCGCATCGAGCGCGCCGCGGAAGATGAAGGGAAAGCCGAGCACGTTGTTGACCTGATTGGGATAGTCGGAGCGCCCGGTCGCCATGACCAGATCGCTGCGGGCGGCCATGGCCTTCTCGGGCAGGATTTCGGGATTGGGGTTGGCCAGTGCGAAGACGACCGGCCTGTCGGCCATGCGCTTCACCATCGCCGGGCTCACCAGATTGGCGCCGGAGACGCCGACGAAGGCGTCGGCGCCGGTCATCGCCTCCTCCAGCGTGCGCAGCCGGGTCTGGCGCGCGTAGGCCTTCTTGAAGCTGTTGAGGTCGGTGCGGCCTTTATGCACCACGCCCCTGGAATCGACCAGCAGGATGTTGCGCTTCTGCGCACCCATCGCCACCAGCAGATTCATCGAGGCGATGCCTGCGGCGCCCGCGCCAAGACAGACGATTTTCGCGGTTTCGAGCGATTTTCCTTGCACGTGCAGCGCGTTGATGAGGCCCGCGCAGATGATGACGGCAGTGCCATGCTGATCGTCGTGGAACACCGGTATGTCGAGCTTCTTCTTCAGCGCGGCCTCGATCTCGAAGCAATGCGGCGCGGCGATGTCCTCGAGGTTGATGCCGCCGAAGGTGGGCGCGATCGCCTCGACCACCTTGATGAAGTCCTGCGGCGTTTTCGCGTTGACCTCGATATCGAAGACGTCGATGCCGGCGAACTGCTTGAACAGCACGGCCTTGCCCTCCATCACCGGCTTGGCGGCGAGGGGACCGCGGTTGCCCAGGCCAAGGATCGCGGTGCCGTCGGTGATCACTGCGACCAGATTGCCCTTGTTGGTGTAGTCGTACGCCGTCTTGGGATTCTTCGCGATTTCCAGCACCGGCTGCGCCACGCCGGGCGTATAGGCCAGCGACAGGTCAGCCTGGGTGGAACAGGGCTTGGAGGATTCGACCGAAAGCTTGCCGGGCCTGGGCAGGCGATGGTAGTCGAGGGCTTGTTTCTTGGCTGCGTTTTTTGTGAGGGGAGCTTGGCTCATGGGAAGACGGGCGAACGGATTGAACAAGCTCGCATTATCGCGGATTTGTCCGCGCCTGGCCCGTTCGCGCCGACTCAGTCCTTCCAGATCTTCAACTGGGCGCGCAGACGCGCGACCGCCTGCGAATGCAACTGGCACACGCGCGATTCGGAGACGCCGAGCACGGCGCCGATTTCCTTCAGGTTCATGTCCTGCTCGTAGTACATGCCCATCATGCTGCGCTCGCGCTCGGGCAGGTGGTGGATCGCCGCGATCAGGCTGTCGCGGAATCCCTCGTCCTCCAGCACCGCGAGCGGGTCGCTGCTGCCGTCGACCAGATAGCGCTCGAGGAAACTGGCGCTGTCTTCGTCCGAGAAATCTTCGTAATACAGCAGTTGGGAACACTTCACGTCGCCCAGCATGGATTGATACTGGTCGATCGGCATGCCCAGTTCGGCGGAGATTTCCTGCTCGCTCGGCGACTTGCCGTTGCGCTGTTCCAGGCGGTGGATGGCCGCCTCGATCTGGCGCGATTTCTGCCGCACGTGACGCGGCAGCCAGTCGGCTTCGCGCAGTTCGTCGAGCATGGCGCCGCGGATGCGCTGGGTGGCATAGGATTCGAACTGCGCGCCCTGGGTGCCGTCGAAGCGCCCCACCGCGTCCATCAGGCCGATCAGTCCGACCTGGATGAGGTCGTCTACCTCGACGCTGGCGGGCAGGCGCGCCATCATGTGATACGCAATACGCTTGACCAGCGGCGCATATTTGGTGATCTGTTCGTCTTGCGACGCGTGTTTACCAGCCATGTTTCAGGGGTTTCCTGTCTTTATATTCAACAAGCCGTCAGGCCCGTCTCCTCGCTCACCATTCTAACGGCTAGCGCGGCAAATGCATCATCCGCATGTGCCGCGCTGAAAATGGCTTCCGCGAATCTCCGCTCAAGAAAACGGCAAGCCGCGGCTCGCACCCGATCGCAAGCGGCGGGATCGCCCAGCATGCCCACGCTGACCGCACGCCCCGAACGCGCCAGCGTTTTGAGCACCGCATAGGCATGCCGCATCGATTCGCCGGCAGAATGTACTTCCATGACGACCGTATGCGCCGAGTCCGGTGGCAGCGCAAGGTCGCCGCCCCACCCCGCGTCGAATATCACATGGCCATAGCCGTTCGCCATCCCATACACGGCAGGATCATCCGCCCGCACGCCGGGCGCATACCAGCCCTCGCCATAGGCCTGCGGCAGGGTGTGCAACTGTCGGCGCTCGATCTGATGCGCCCAGTCAAACAGGCTGCGGGGGGAGGATTCTGCAAAGACACGACCCTGCGTATCGACCAGCAGGGACACCCGGCCGAGTTCATGCAGCGCATGCGCCAGACGAACGCCGAAGCCGACGGAATCCGAAAAACAGCTGATGCAGCGCAGCGGCTGCCGCGCGCCGTGCCGTCGCAACCCGGCTGCCTGGTCAGCCGGCATTCATGCCCTTCAGGGGCCGACGCTCCGCGCGCTCGGCCTCCACGCCCGCAAACAGAGGCCAGTCCTCGGCTTCAAGGGCATACGGAGTGGCGAGTTGCCCGCCCTTCAGCGCGCGGTCGACGAGATAGGCGGCGTTGGGGACATGGAGGTCTTCCGGCACACGCTGCCCGCCTGCGATATAGGCCAGCGGCAGACGATGGCGGATCACGCTGTCGAGCGCCGCGCCCAGCTGCGGCGCTTCGTCGAGCTTTGTCAGAACGCAGGCGGCCGCCCCTTCGCCAAAGCGCGACATCGCCTGCTCGATCGCCACGCCCTGCTGGTTCGCAGCGATCACGGCAAGACGGCGCACACCCAGGACATCCAGCGCCTGCCCCTCGCGGGTACGCGGGTCGGTGGGCGCAAAACCAGCGGTGTCGATCAGCACCAGCCTCCTGGCGGCGAGCTGCGGCAGCAGCCTGGCCAGGCCGGCTGGGTCTTGGGCCACATGCAGCGACACGCCCAGCAACTCGGCATACACCGTCAGTTGCGCCGTTGCCCCGATGCGGTAGGCGTCGGCGGCCACCAGTGCCACGTGGGCGGCGCCATGGGCCTCGACGCCGCGTGCGGCAAGTTTGGCAAGAGTGGTGGTCTTGCCCGAGCCGGTCGAACCGACCAGCGCGTAGCGGCCGCCTGCTGACATCAGGTTGGCTTCCCGTCCCACCAGCGGCAGATTGCGTATCAGCACCTGACGCAACCAGCGCTGGGCGGGCTCGCCATCGAGTCCACGCGGCAGGCGCGCGGCCAGGGTACGGGCAAGCTGACTGCCGAATCCCGCCGCGAACAGGGTTTGCATCAGCGCCACCCGGATCGGGTCACGCCGCCGGGCCGTGCCCCACGCAAAACCGGCCAGCTGATTCTGCAGCAGGCCGCGCAGACGCGACAGCTCGGTCAGAATCCGCGAACTGCCCGCCGGATCAGCCGGCTCGCCGACCGCCGGCACGGTAAGATCGCCATAGGCGCTGGCCAGCAATTCGACACCCTGCGGGTGCGGTCGGGTAGACAGCACCACGGCGTCGTCACCCAGTTCTTCGCGTATGCGCTGCAGGCCCTCACGCGTATTCGCCGCAACAAATACCCGCACGCTCATTCACGCTCTCCCATCGCCAGTTCCACACCCACCTGGACCATTTTATCGGCAGGCACCTCGGCATAGGCAATCACCGAAAGTTGCGGCAGGCTGCGCCGCAGCAGGCGGGAAAGAATGGCGCGCAGGCTGGGCGAGGTCAGCAGCACCGGCGGATAGCCTTCACGCTCCTGCTCGGCCACTGCGCGTTCCGCCGCTTCGTTCAAGGCATCCAGCGTGGCGGGCGACAGCAGCGCCTCGCCCTCGTCACCCATCTCGTTCAGCAAACGGGTTTCGGTGGCCGCCGCCAAGCCGATGACATGCAGCGTGCTGCTGCCTTCGAACAGGCGGTCGACGATGCTGCGTCCCAGCGCGGCGCGCACGGTTTCCACCAGTTCGTCGATGGCCTGGCTTTTCGGCGCCCGTGCCGCCAGCGTTTCAAAAAGGGTGCGGGTGTCGCGGATCGAGACGTTTTCCGCGATCAGCTGCTGCAATACCGCCTGTACGCTGGTCAGCGGCAGATGGCGCGGCGTCACGTCCTCGACCAGCCCCGGATGGCTGCGCGCCAGCGTGTCGAGCAGTTGCTGCACTTCGGTGCGCCCCAGCAGTTCGGGTGCGTGCTGGCGGAATACGGCCTCGACCTGGCGCGCGATCAGTTCGGCGGGCTCCAGCACCACAAAGCCGCGCAGTTCGGCCTCCTCCACCCGTCCGGCATCGATCCAGACCCCGGCCAGTCCGGTCAGCGGATCCAGTCCCGGTGTGCCATCGAGGCGTCCGAGCACATCGCCCATGTCGACCGCCAGTACCTGGCCGGTAGGCATCTCGCCATGTGCCACGTCGACGCCCTTGAGGGTGATGCGGTAGCTGTTTGGCTTGAGATCGAGGTTGTCGCGCACGCGGATGAGCGGCACC
>JAJZRT010000317.1 GCA_021802595.1 Pseudomonadota bacterium | reverse complement strand
GCGCTGCTGTTCGGTAAGGTTGCCATGGAACGCGACGGGCAGCGTAGCGTGCTCTCGACGTTTTCGACATCTGTCGTGCTGAGGAATATCGCGACGCCGGATGAGCCAGGCTTGATCACCAAGTCCTTTGAAGCAGATGGCAGTTTCTATTGGTCACTGGCGCCAGGGCATTATCAGATCAGCTTTGTCCTGAATCCTTACTCAGATGGGTTCAAGTCATTTTCATTCACCGTGCCCCGCGCAGGCACGGCCTATTACTTTGGCGATCTGACGTTTCGGGGGGACAGGCAATTCCAGACTGTCAGCGGCGCCAATATTCGCAACGTCAGGGCTGTCTTCGATGACACGCTGGCGGGAGCCAAGGCCGTTCTGTTAAGGAAGAATCCGCAGCTCGTGAACAACCCGGTGGAGAAAGTCGCCATCCGAGATATGACAGATCCAGCGCAACGATGGCTGGCCTACAGTGATGTTTTATCGGAGGCGGCACCCTGCTGCCGCCAGCTGGCTGATATGAATTTCCGAGCCCTGCCTGCTTCAGGCAAGCAGAGCTATACGATCAACCAGGCATCGCCCAGTTACCAATTCGCTGGCGGACGCAGCCGCTTCGTGGCGTTGAAGCTGCCCCAAAGCGGCAGCCCCTACTCGATTGCGATACGCAGCGTGGTCACACCCAGCAACCTGCCGGGCACCGGCCGGCTGTACATATTCGCCCCCGAGGTAATGCTGCTGGATCAGGACTTCAAGGTTGTGGCCCTCCAGCGGGATGCCGTTTTTGCCCCCGTTCCGGCATCCATGATGCCCCCCCGGTCTGCCAGCCTGCAAGCGCAGCTTGGCGCGGCTGAACTGGACCAAGCCAGCTATCTGGTATTGCACACGTCGCGCAAGGCCATCGAGACTGATCTCAATACCTGGCGCCCAGGATTCATACCGGTCGCTGGCGGGGTCATCCCCACTGGCCTGCCCGCCAGCGTAGTGCTCGAGCCGGCGATTTCGGGCGAGATCGAGGTGACCGTCACGCCCCAACAGGCGCCAGCTCAATAAGCTCCGCGCCGCTCCAGCACAACGCCCACGGTCTTGAGCAGGATGGCAATGTCGTACCACAGCGACCAGTTGCGAACATACCAGGCATCCAGGCTCACGCGCTCGGCATAGGTCGTATCGCTGCGGCCGCTCACCTGCCACAGGCCCGTGATGCCGGGCTTGGCCTCCAGATAAAGGGGTGCAGCGTAGCCGTAACGTTGTAACTCGTCATGTACCACGGGGCGTGGCCCGACCAGGCTCATCTCTCCGCGCAGGACGTTGATGAGCTGGGGCAGTTCGTCCAGGCTGGTACGGCGCAGGAAGTGGCCGATGGGGGTAATGCGCGGGTCGTCACGCAGCTTGAAGTTTTGCTCCCACTCCGCCCGAGCCACCGGATCCTTGGCAATGAGTTCTTGCAGCACCTGATCAGCATCCGGGCGCATGGAGCGGAATTTCAGGCATTTGAACGGGACGCCGTTTTGTCCGATACGGGTATGCCCATAAAAGGCGGACGCACCGCTACCGCGGACCCGCCAGGCGATGGCCAGCATAAAGGGCGCCAGCAAAAGCAGCATGACGCTCGCCCCTGCCAGGTCAAACGCACGCTTGAGCCAGCGGTTGCTGCGCCGCGCCAGGTTGTTGCGCACGGTGAGCATCAGCACCTCGTGACTGAAAAAATGCGAAAGCTCGGTGCCAAAGAGCGGCAACCCCCGGATACTGGGTATGACGTGCACGGCTTGTGGCAACGTGGTGAGCTTTTGCACCAGCTGCTGGCTGGCCGGCGAATTGAGACTATCGAGTGCCAACACGATCTGCGGATTCCCCAGACGCTTGAACTGGGCGGCCAGATCGGGCTCAGGCGCTAGCACAGGCAGACCGTCAGGCATGGCGTCTTGCGCTGGCGCCGCATCTCCGTTGACCTCGCAGCGCATGAAAGCCTGCACCCGGTAACCAAGATTTAATTCGGAGCGGATCGCCCGGTAAGCATCACGCGCATTGGGGCCCGCGCCGACGATAAGCGTCGGACGTTGCCACAGACCGGCGCGGTCGAGCAAGGCTTTGGAGAGCGCTCGCGCGAGTGGCAGAACTGCAAAGGCGGCCACCCATACGCCAAGTGTCACGCCACGGGCGGCATCTGCCCGCGCAAAAAAGGCCGCAGCCGCAGCCAGTAGCGCGGCCACCGCCAATAGCCCGAACATTTCGCGCAGCTCATCCCAGAAAGGGCGGCGGCGCGCGTAATGCTCACGTACAAACCAGAACCAGCTCACCACCAGTAGCACGATGGCGACGTGGGCAAAGAGCTGGACGTGGTCGTACAGCATGGCAACAAAGGTGTGCCTGTACGACAGCACGGCAAATGCAGCCATCAGCCAAAAGGCGTCGCCCAGCGCAAGTATCAGCTTCACCCTCAGGCCGTTGGGCAACCAGCCCAGGACGGGGCTCATGGTCAGCGCGTAGCTCAGAGCCAGCCCGGCAAGAAACCATAGCAAAAAGTGATAGCTCTGGCTGACCACAGACAAACGCTGTGCCTCGGCCAGATGGCGGATCTCCTCGGGAGCTGGCGGCCTGAAAAACAGACCGAGAAGCGCTTGCAGAAGCAAAAGTGAAAGAATCAGAAGACTCGTGGTGACAGCAATTTTTTTCATCGAGCGACGGAATTTGGCGATGTTCTCAGGCCAGTAGAATGAAAGTATATGTAACTGCGACGCGACGATGGAAAAACTCAGGGAAGAAAAAAATGCGATCGGCTTGATGATGATGATGATGGGCTTGGCCTACCTGGCCGTACTGCCCATGGCTCGGACGATCGCACTGCGCAATCTGCTACTTGGACTGCTGCTGATTTTCACGGTGATAAACGTCGTTCGGGACCGTAGCTGGCCGACGATGGTGCGATATGTCTCTTGGAGCATCCTTGCGTGGACAGTCTATCTGCTGATATTCCCATTTGTCTCCACCAACGCCTGGATTGCCTGGGAGAACGTAGTCGGACAGTGGGGAAAGAGCGTATTGGCCATGGCTGTGGGAGGCTATCTGGCACTCCGATTCAGCTCGACAAGACTGGGCCGTCTGCGAGCACTGGCAATCGCATCCTTCACCCCCTTGGCCGTCTATTTGGCACTGTTTCTTTGGAAGGCGTTTGACACGCACTCACTTCCGTTGGGCTATCTGGGTATTGAAGAGCACCACGGGTATCTGGGCTATGCAGCAAGCCAGGCGTGCATCCTCCTCGCGGCCGTTGCCGTAGGCGACTCCAGGCGAGATCGACTATGGGCAACGACGCTGATCGTGCTCGCGCTGATCTGCATGCCACTCGTTCGATCGCGGGGAGGCCTGGTTTTCAGTGTGTTCGGAGCCGTGCTGGTCGTAGCCGCCGCCGTTTTCGGAGCAGACGGAAGAGCCCGTCGCAGGCTACTCGCGTTCTTCGTCCTGGCAGCCGGGGCCGGACTCGCCATATTCTTGCTAGCCACCAAGACGGATCCCAGGTGGCAGCATATTGGGGAGCGCCTGAGCGCTGGCTGGATGGGTAATGCAATCGAGATTGAATGCAAGGGAACGGCTGCCATGGAGCCCGCCATCATTGAACGCTTCGGCACGGGCCCGGAAACTGATCGAACCATTGCGCAGATTCAAGACGGTGATGGCGCGCGGATGGTTCTCTTGCGTGCGGCTTCGCAGCTGACGCTGGAGCATCCGTGGGGATTGGACGGCTCGCGCCAGGCATTCCAGAAACGCCTGCGAGAAATATGCCCTGAGCCGACGTACACCATGGCTAACGCGCACAACGGATGGCTCGATACGGCTCTTGCAATCGGCTGGGCCGGGGCCGCGCTGTATCTGCTGGTCCTGCTCTATTTCCTGCGTCTGGGATGGCGCGCGCTGCGAGAAGAATCGAATACCGACCAGCGCCCTTGGGCGCTGATTCTGGTTGCGGGATCGGCGTTCTGGATTGTTCGTGGCCTGGTCGATTCCTGCTATCGGGACCACATGCTCGAAATGCAGGGCTTCGTCCTGGCATATGCGGCGACTGCATTGCATGTGCTGAGGAAGCCAGCCGCCCCACCAGCCACCCGCCCTAGCTGAGCCAGCGCCTTACGCGGCGCATCCAGATCCACCGCTTGAAAACACTGCGTGGCGCATCCCCCAAGAGTGCGTCACGACGGAGATTGAACCGGAATTCCAGTTCAGCTGTCCACCGCCCCTGCTCTTTCAGCTGGGCGTAGACCTGCAGCACCGCCAGATTCCCCAACCGTGTGTGCTCGAAGCGCGCATCAGGATGCTTGGATTGCAGCAGCTTCTTGTTGCGCTTGATCAGCTCGCGCGCGGACTTGCTGCCCTGGAAAGTGGCGCTGCCCACGTGCAGGATGAAGACGTCCTCGGTAATCATCTGTCGGTATCCGGCCTTGGCCAGGCGCAGACTGAAGTCAAAATCTTCGTAGTAGCCCAAGCCGAACGCCAGGTCCAGCCCCCCCAACCGGTCCCATGCGTCACGACGGATGGCAATGGTGAAGAAGTCGCAGCGGTAAGCCGGCATCAGCTGGTGCGTCGGGTGCTGGTTGAGCCAAGCCCCTATCTGCAACCACTCCTCGAACGTCGCGGCGGGTTTCCAGAGACGCTGGCCATTGCCGGCGGCGTTGGTCACGGGGCCGAGCATAGCCACGTCGGTCGGGGCTTCATTGATGACCCGCTTGAGCGCGTCCAGCGTATGGGCCGGGAACACCGTGTCGTTATTGACCAGCAGCAGCCACTTGCCCCGGGCCTGGGCGGCGCCCCAGTTCATGCCACCTGCATAGCCCCGGTTGCTCTGACTCAGCAGGCATTTCACTTCGGGATGGGCGGCGCACCACGCAGCGGTTTTCGGCCCTGAATCATCGGGCGAGCCGTTGTCCACGACCAGCACTTCGATCTGTGGATCCTGGAACCAGGGTACCAGCGATTCCAGACAGGGTTTTGTGGTGCGGTCGAAATTGCGAAAGCCAAGGACGACCAGGGATAGCAGCGGCTGGCTCATACGGCTCTCCCTTTAACATCGGAAGCCCACCCTATCAAGTGGGCCACGGCAGACTGCGTGGTGTACGGACTGGTGCGCCCGCTGTCCGGCAGCCCCTTATGGCGCCAGCGGTCGAACAACTGCTCCAGCGCCAAGGTGAATTCCCCTCTGGCGCCCCCTGCGCCGTCGGTCTCCACGACCTGGTGCCCCTCGCTACGCAGCATGGCCGCCATCTGCGGGTTGCGATGCACGGTGGCCAGGATGG
>JAJZRT010000316.1 GCA_021802595.1 Pseudomonadota bacterium | reverse complement strand
GCGCCACATCCTGGTCGACGAATACCAAGACACCAACGTGGCGCAGTACCGCCTGCTGCAGAAGCTCACCGGCGTGCGCGCGGCGTTCACCGCGGTCGGCGACGACGACCAGGCGATCTACGGCTGGCGCGGCGCGTCGGCCGACAACCTGCGCCAGCTGAACGAGGACTACCCGCACCTGCACGTGGTCAAGCTGGAGCAGAACTACCGCTCGACGGTGCGCATCCTGAAGGCCGCCAACAGCCTCATCGCCAACAACCCCAAGCTGTTCGAGAAGCGGCTGTGGAGCGACCTCGGCCACGGCGACGCCATCCAGGTGATGCCGGCCAAGGACGACGAGCACGAGGCCGAATCGGTGGTGATGCGCCTCTTGTCGCACAAATTCCAGCACCGCACCGAATGGCGCGACTACGCGATCCTCTATCGCGGCAACTACCAGGCGCGCATCTTCGAACAGGCACTGAGGAACGAAAAGGTGCCGTATCAGTTGTCCGGCGGGCAGTCGTTCTTCGACCGCGCCGAGATTAAGGACGTGATCGCCTACCTGCGCCTGATCGCCAACAGCGACGACGACCCCGCCTTCATCCGCGCGGTCACCACGCCCAAGCGCGGCATCGGCGCGGCGACTTTGGAGAAGCTCGGCCAGGTCGCCGCCACCCTGCACGTGAGCCTGTTCGAGGCGGTGTTCTCGGCCGCTGCTGCGTCCCAGATCGGCGAGCGCCAGCTGGCGCCGCTGGTCGAATTCTGCAACTTCATCAACCGCATGGAGGAACGCGTACCACGCGAGCCGGCGGGCGAACTGCTCAACGACCTGCTGAAGACGATCGACTACGAGGTCTATCTGTTCGACCAGGACGACCAGCGCGCGGCGCAGACCAAGTGGAACAACGTGCTCGAATTCGCCGCCTGGATCGCCAAGAAGGGCGAGGAAGACGAGAAGGACCTGCTGCAGCTGACGCAGACGATCGCGCTGATCACGCTGCTGGAAGGCCGCGAGGAAGAGGAACCCGACGCGGTGCGCCTGTCCACCCTGCACGCCGCCAAGGGACTGGAGTTCGGCCACGTGTTCCTGGTCGGCGTCGAGGAAAACATCCTGCCGCACCGCGACGCCGTCGACGAAGGCCGGCTCGAAGAAGAGCGCCGCCTGATGTACGTCGGCGTGACGCGCGCGAAGAGGTCGCTCACGCTGTCCTACTGCTCGCGCCGCAAGCGCGCCCGCGAAACGGTTGCCTGCGATCCGTCACGCTTCATCGACGAACTCGGCGACGACGTGCGCCTGCCCGAGAAACCCACCACCGCCGAGGCCAAGGCGAGCGGCAGCGACCGGCTGGCGGCGTTGAAGGCGATGCTGGGGTGACTACCCCTCAGAAAGCCCCACGGTGCACTGGCTGAGCGAGGTCTGAGCAGAGACGACAGCACAAACAAGCAGGCTCCTACGCTGGTAGCATCGGCTTTCGGCAACCAATCTCACGGCTATGCAGCGCATGTCGCCCCCCGCACCTATGATCGACCCCGCCTACGCCCAAACCCTCCGCGAGCTGCTGCGAACCCAACAAGTGGCCGCTCTCGGCACCCTGCACCAGGGCCAGCCCTACGTGTCCATGGTGCCCTTCGCCCCGCTTCCCGGCGGCTCGGGTTTTGTCATTCATGTCAGTCAGCTCGCGGCTCACACCAGGGACATGCTGCTGAGCCCGCAGGTGAGCCTGCTGGTCGTCGCGCCGCTGACGCCCGACGTGCCTGTCCAGGCATTGGCCCGGGTCACGATCCAGGGCCGGGCGGCGCAAGTCGCCAGTGAGACCGATGCGCATGCCGAGGCCAAGGCCGCCTACCTGGCCCGGTTTCCCCAGAGCGCGGAGTTGTTCAGCTTTGCCGATTTCTCGCTGTTCGCGATATGGCCGGAGTCGATCCGGTTCGTCGGCGGGTTTGCTCAGGCGACGACGCTTTCGCCGCAAACGCTCGCCGAGGTGTTGAGCGAAGGCTGAGCGCAATGCGCTTGAGTTCGTGGGGTGAATGAAGGTCTCCGAAGTCCGAACGGGCACGATCCGGCTCATCGACACCGTTTCCGCCTGGCTTGCAGGGCTTTCCGGCGATGACATCCGGGATCGAGGTCGGGCTGCCGCCAGGGAGGTGCCCATCGTCGTGTCATGCGTTTTTTGGCGCGAACATGATGATGGCCATGCCTGCGAGGGCGACCGACGACCCGACCAGGTCCCAGGCCGTGGGCCTTATGCCGTCAACCGCCCAGAGCCAGAGAATGGCCACAAAGATATAAACGCCGCCATAGGCGGCATAGACACGGCCTGCGGCGGCCGGGTGCAGTGACAATAGCCAGGCGAAAAGCGCGAGGCTCAAGCCTGCAGGAACGAGAAGCCATGCGCTTTTCCCTTGCGTGAGCCAGAGGTAGGGAAGATAGCAGCCGACGATCTCGGCCACGGCCGTCAGCAGGAAGAGCAGGAGGGTTTTGATTTCAAGCATGGCGACGACTGTCTCCTGAAATGCGCAAGCAGCATTCTAGCGCCCGTGCCGCATGGTGGGCGCGGGATGGCCGTGCAGCGCGGCGATCCCGGTCGTCCACCACCGGCCTCAGAGGCGCCGAGACATCGGTATTCGTCCGTTCCTGAGCCAGATCGATAGCCATGCGCTGATCTTTTTTTCCATCAATGCGGCACTGCGCGCGGCCACCGGCTCAATCGCCGCGATCCAGGCCGTCTTCTTCGGCCAGCTCCACCCCCGTGACGCAGACATCGCCGTCGTCGATCACCAGGGTGACGGGGGTCAGTTGCTGCCCCCGGCACGGCCCGATGAAGCAGCTGCCGGTATCCAGGTCGAACTGCGCGCGATGCTTGCCGCAGGTGAGAAAGTTGCCGTCCTCATCGAGGAACTGCCCGGGCTCGGTATCCAGCCGGCTGCCGGTGTGGGGGCAGGCGTTTTCGAAGCCGAAAAAACGGTTTCCCTTGCGTCCGATCACGATGGGCCACGGCTTGGCTTCGCCGGTCTCGCTGCGCACGACCAGCCAGAATCCGCTGGGCCGGTCTTCGTCTATTTCGTTGATGCGGCAGATTGCAAAGAGTTCATTCATGTTGGGTGTCCTGTTTCATGGGGGAAGCGTTAAACCGGCCCTTCGACAGGCTCAGGGCGAACGGTACGTTGTTGATTCCGTTCGTGGTGAGCCCTTCGACAGGCTCTGGACAGGCCTGTCGAACCACACAGCCCCCATTCGGCTGGCACAGGACAGGCTTCGACAGGCGCATGGCGAACGGGCCGGGGTGGATTGCCTGGGTGAGTTCATCGGTACGCATGGAGTGCCTACTGGCCGTTGACGCAGCACGGGCGCTATTCGGGCTGGTTGCGCATGAAATCTGCGGTCTTGAACAAGGCCTGTTCCAGTTTCGTTCGCAGGTCGGTCGCCAGCCCGACGTCCTGCATGGCGCGCACCATGCAGCCCATCCATTGATCGCGCTCGCTCACGCCGATGGCAAACGGCGCGTGGCGGCGGCGCAGGAAGGGCTGGCCGATGTGCTCGGCGAACAAGGCCGGGCCGCCGGTCCACTCGCTCAGGAACCAGTAGAGCTTGTTGCGCGATTCGGTCAGGTCCTGGGGATGCAGTTTGCGGATGCCGTAGTAGTCCGGGTCTTCGTCCATCAGGTCGTAGAAGCGGTCGACCAGCTTGCGCACGGCTTCCGCCCCGCCCAGCCGCTGGTAGTGGGGATTGGCCTTGATGATTTCAGCGTTCATGATTGCGCCCCCTTGTAGATGGCCTGAACAAGACATGTCCTTGTCATTGCGGGTACCCAGAGGGCATAAACACCCAGTGGGCATAAACTCGGCGCGGCAATCCGGTGCATTGATTAATCGAGCATTCTGGATTGCCGCGTCGCCACGTTCCTCGCAATGAACTTGCTCCGGTTTTTCTCTGCCCCTGAATGGATGCGCTCGCAGGGTTTGTCGCAAACCCGACGTTTTATGCGCCGCTTTGGAGATCAAGCAGAATGTGTTCCCGCTATGGCCCCACGCCACCGCCTTTGATCTGCGCCCGCACGGCCGGGTCCGGGCGCAGGCCCCGCGATGCGCACGCGCACGTTTTCCCAAAGAAAAAGGCGGCCCCGGATCGGGGCCGCCCTTCCCGTTTGCAGGACCCAGGCTTACTTCAGGTCCAAGCAGTTGGCGTAATAGGTCACCGTGGCAGGCCAGTCGGAGAAGATGCCGAGGATGCCGACCTTGCGGGCCAGGACGTCCAGTGCCTTGTACATGTCGCTGTCCTTCTTGATCGCCTTGCCCTCGGGGTCGAACTGGTAATACCAGCCGGCCTTGGAGGCGCCCTTGCGAAGGTCGGCGCGTTCGAAGGTCCAGGTGATGATGTCGAGCCCCGCCTTCCTGATGTCGTTCGCGTATTCGGAAGGAACGACTTCGCCGGCACCGTTCACCGACAGCAGCGCCCACATCGGCGGGGCAACGATGTTCACGCCGCTTTTCTTCAACTGCTTCAGTTCATCCAGGGTCTGACGCGGGATGGCCGGAGTTGCGGTCGGGTCGATGCTGTCCAGATAGACGGCCTGCTTGCCGAAGCGCGGTTCGTTCTTGATCCAGTAAAGAATGTCGTCCTTGTTGAAGGACTGGACCCAGGCATCCTTGGGCGACACGCCGGCATTCCTGAGCTCGTCGATGAACTTCTGGGCGTAAGCGGCCTGGCTGCCGAAGATGGCATCGACGCGGTCCTGGTGGTCTGCGCCCTTGAGTTCGGGCGTGTGCTTCACGCCGAGTTCCTGGTTGAGCGCGATGCTTTCCTTGAAAGTCATCACCCTGGCCTGGCCGGTGTACAGGTCGGTGCGCCAGCTGGCGGTGCCGCCCAGGTAGCCTTGAGCGGTGGTGGCGTTGGGGTTGCTGGCGTCCATCTTGGGCTTCAGCGACTTGAATTCGGCCAGGGTCAGGTCGCTGGTGCAGCATTGGGGGCGCGGGCTCTGGCCGGGGCCGGTCCAGGGCACGGTGCACTTGCTGTTCAGATCGGTGGCGACGATGTTGGTGGTGGTCTGCAGGTCGCACTCGCTGTGGCGGCAGACCAGCTCGCCGTCCCTGGTGAAGGTGACGTCGCATTCGACGATGCCAGCGCCCATTTTCGCGCCGGCACGATAGGAGGCATCGGAGTGTTCGGGGAACTGCAGGGCGGCGCCGCGATGGCCGATGGAGAAATCGGTGCGGTAGAAGGGGCCTTTCTCGCATTGCATCAGGCGGTCCTTGAGCTTGCCTTCGTCCATGCCCTGCACCAGGTAGAACGGGCGCGGGCCGAGTTGCACGGAATC
>JAJZRT010000315.1 GCA_021802595.1 Pseudomonadota bacterium | reverse complement strand
TGCTAAGGCCCGTTTTTCAGGACCGGTCGAAGTCCTGAAGCCAGTCGCGGTCCAGCAGCGCGGCGATCTGTTCCGCTGGCACCGGCCGGCTGATGAAGTAGCCCTGCACGATCTGGCAACCGAGTTTGCGCAGCACGTCGAGCTGTTCCCGGTTCTCCACGCCTTCTGCGACGGTGCTGAGATTCAGACCCTGGCACAGGGCGAGGATCGAACTGGTGAGCGCTTCGTTGACCGGCGAATGCTGGATGTCTTTGACGAAGTAACGGTCGATCTTGAGGACGTCGAGCGGGAAACGCTTGAGGTGGGCCAGCGACGAATAGCCGGTGCCGAAGTCGTCAATCGCCACGGCCACGCCCAGGGCCTTGAGGTCCAGGATCCGGGACACGGCAGCGTCGACGTCCTGCATGAATATGCCTTCGGTCAGTTCAAGATGCAGGGATTGCGGGGGCAGGCCGGACTGCTGCAGGGCGTCGCGGACATCGGCGACCAGGCTGTCGTGCCAGAATTCCTTGCTTGAGACGTTGACGGCCACATCCAGGTCGGCGAACCCGGCGGCATGCCACTGCACCGTCTGGCGGCAGGCCGATTCCAGGAGCATGCGGCCGACCCTGACGATGCCGCCATTCTCTTCCAGCAGTTCCAGAAACACGGCCGGGCCGAGTAGGCCTCTGGCCGGGTGGTCCCAGCGGATCAGCGCCTCGACGCCCTGGATACGTCCGGTTTCCAGATTGAGCTTGGGCTGGTAGTGGAATACGAATTCGTTCCGCTCCAGAGCGTAGTGCAGTTCGGTTTCCAGTTGCAGCCGTTCCTCCGCCATGACATTCATGGCGGCGTCGTAAAGCTGGAAGCGGTTGCGGCCGCCGTTCTTGGCGGTGAACGTCGCTGCGTCGGCGTTCTTCAGCAGGCTGTTGGCGTCGTTGCCGTCGTTCGGATAGACGCTGACGCCAATGCTGCAACTGGAGAAGAGTTCGCGGC
Organism: Pseudomonadota bacterium; assembly: GCA_021802595.1. The sequence continues at coordinate 4,345 of JAJZRT010000315.1, read as the reverse complement.
CGGCGATCCGGTAGGGTTCGCTGACGGCGCCGAGGATTTTTTCCACCACCTGCAGGACGTGGCTGATCCTGGCGACGTCGATGACCACGCCGAATTCGTCGCCCCCCAGCCGGGCCACGATGTCTTCGGCGCGCGTGGCCGAGCGCAGGCGCTGGGCAACCTGGCAAATGAGCGTGTCGCCATGGGCGTGGCCCAGGGTGTCGTTGACACGCTTGAAGCGGTCGACGTCGATGAACAGGACACCCACGAGCGAATTGCGGCGCTGCGCGCGCACCAGCGCTTGCCCCAGACGATCCAGGAACAGCATGCGGTTGGGCAGGCCGGTCAGGACGTCGTGCGTGACGAGATGCTGACGCTCGCGGCTGGCCCGGCTGGCGTAATGCATGACGACCGCAGCGACGAGGGCGCCCAGCAGCAGGGCGATGCCCGACAGGAGGTACATCCAGAAACGCGCCACTTCCTGCGCCTGGTGCGCTTTCTGGCTGGCCTTCTGCGCGCGTTGCTGGGTTTCGGCGTCAAGCTGCGAGAGCACGGCCAGCACATTGTTCTGGGCCGGGATGGCGCTGCTGAGCACCTGTTCTTCAGCTTCCTCGTTGAAGTCGTTGCGCAACGCCTCGACGACCCGGTTCTGCATCGGTTTGGCGATGCCGGTCAGCCGGCCCTGCTGGGCGATGAGATCGCGCTCGCGTGTGCTCAGCGGCAGCTTCAGCAGTGACATCCGGGCATCGGCAAATTCCGCACCCTGCTGGTTGAACGCCATGAACAGTTCGTCGCGCTCGAACGGATCGCGGCTCATGGATAGCCTGAACATGCTGAGCGTTCGCTCGCGTGCGGCGGTCATCATGGCCTGGGTGAGACTCAGCTTGCGCATGTGGATATCGACAACCGTGCTGAGGTTGTCGGCGGTCATCCGAAGCTGCTGCAGGCCGATGGCGGTGACGAACAGGATCAGCAGCAATTGGACGACAAACCCCGTCAGCAGGGCACGCCGCCAGGTCGACGGGGGGGCGTAATGGCTCACCGCCGATGCCGGGGCGTTGTCTGGCTCAAGCGCCACGGTGCTCACGTTGCTCACGCTGCAATATTTCCCTGGACGCAACGGAAACGTCCGCAATCCGTGGACGGTTTCGGGTCTTCATGGTGAACGAAGCGTCTGCGCATCATGCCGCTGCATGCACCCTGTAGGGGACATTCGGCAGTAAGGACACTTGCGGCGGGCCGGCCGTCAGTGCTGTGGAGGGAGCGGCAGCGGGCAGACCGGCGCCATTGCAGTGTGCAAGCGGGGGGATGGGCAGACGCACGACATCGGGGAAACTCTCCTGGCATTGAACAATGGGCGGAGTCGGATTGTGGATGAACCGACTTCTGGCCACCTGTTCAATCGGGTGAATGGCGGAAAACTTGAGGGCGGTGCCCCGGGACGGGCGGCAGGCTTAGGATTGTCGCAGGCGCGCGGCGATTTCCTCCACCGACATGCGGGTGGTATCGACGACAGGGAGCGCATGGCGCTTGAAGAAGGTCTCGGCCGCTGCGAGCTCCGTGCGGCATTGTTCCAGGCTGGCGTAGCGGCTGTCCGGATAGCGCGCCTGACGCAGGGCGGCCAGGCGCTCGGCTGCCAGCGTGAGGCCGCGCAGCCGGGGCAGGTGGGCCTGCAGGCAGGCGGGCAGGTCGCTTTGCTCGAGATCGTCCGGCGTGAGCGGATAGTTGGCCGCACGCAGGCCATACTGCAGGGCCAGGTAAAGCGCGGTGGGTGTCTTGCCGACGCGCGAAACGCCGACCAGGATGAGATCGGCCTGGCCGAGCCGCTCGGGGTTGAGGCCGTCGTCCAGATTGAGCGCGAAGTTGACGGCATCCATGCGGGCCTCGTAGTCGGGCGCCATGCCGTGGGTGTGGCCGCCGCTGGGGATGGCGCTCTGGCCGAGCGCCGTTTCGACGGCCGGGGCGATCAGCTCGAACACGTCGAACAGGCTGAGCCCGGCCTGCCGAAACGGCAGGCGGAGCACGGGGTCGGTCAGGGTGGAAAACGCCAGCGACCGGGGGGCGGCGGCAATGCGCGCGGCGGCTGCCTGGGCTTTCTCCGCGCTGTCGACGAAGGGCAACGTAATCAGGCTAAACTCGAGACGAGGAAACTGCGTCAGCACGCTCTTGGCGACGGCCTCGACCGTCACCCCGGTGTGGTCGGACACGCAGAATATGCTGTAATCGTTCATGGAGTCACCTATGTCTGCAGACTATATTGTGCCGCTGGATGCCCTGTCGATGGGGGATGTGCCGCGGGTCGGCGGCAAGAATGCGTCGCTCGGCGAGATGATCCGCCACCTGTCCGGGGCGGGGGTCAAGGTGCCGGGCGGCTTTGCCACCACGGCCCAGGCATTCTGGGACTTTCTCGACCATAACGATCTGCGCGCACGCATCGACGCGCGGCTGGCGGTGCTCGACGTCGCCGACGTGACGGCGCTGGCGCAGGCCGGCGCCGAGATCCGTTCCTGGGTGGAGGCGGCCAGCCTGCCGCCCGCGCTGGAGACGGGCTTGCGCAATGCGTATGCGTCGCTCGGCGACACGGTGTCGGTGGCGGTGCGCTCGTCGGCCACGGCCGAGGACCTGCCCGACGCCTCGTTCGCGGGCCAGCAGGAGACCTATCTGCACGTGCGCGGCGCGGACGACGTCCTCACCTATGTAAAAAAGGTCTTTGCCTCGCTCTACAACGACCGGGCCATCGCCTATCGGGTGCATCACGGCTTCGCCCATGCCGGCGTGGCCCTGTCTGCCGGCATCCAGCGCATGGTGCGCTCCGACATTGCCTGTTCCGGCGTGCTGTTCACGCTGGACACCGAATCCGGATTTCGCGACGTTGTGTTCATCACCGCGGCCTGGGGCCTGGGCGAGACGGTGGTGCAGGGCTCGGTCAACCCGGACGAGTACTACGTGCACAAGCCGATGCTGGCGCAGGGTTTCCCTGCGGTGGTGCGACGCGAACTGGGCGAAAAGGCGATCCGCATGGTATGGCGCGACGGCGCGACCGTGATCGAGGACACCCCCTCTGACCTGAGGTGGCAATTCGCCCTGAGCGACGCCGAGGTGCTGGAACTGGCCCGCCAGGCCATGCAGATCGAGCGGCATTACGGCCGGCCGATGGATGTGGAATGGGCGAAGGACGGCGAGACCGGCGAGCTGTTCATCGTGCAGGCGCGTCCGGAAACCGTGAAGGCACGCAGTGCGGGTGGTCTCGAGCGCTACGTGCTGAAGGGAACCGGCGAGGTGCGCATCAGCGGTCGTGCCATCGGCCAGAAAATCGGGGCCGGCGAGGTGCGGGTGATCGCCAGCCCGGCGGAAATGAACCGCGTGCAACCGGGCGACATCCTGGTCACCGACATGACCGACCCCGACTGGGAACCGGTGATGAAACGGGCGGCGGCGATCGTCACCAACCGCGGCGGGCGCACCTGCCATGCCGCCATCGTCGCGCGCGAACTGGGCATCCCTGCCGTGGTCGGCGCGGGCAATGCCACCGCCGTGCTGAAGGATGGCGAGCCGGTGACGGTGTCGTGCGCCGAGGGCGATACCGGCCGGGTCTATGCCGGCAGGCTGGCGTTCGAGGTGGAAACGCTGGCGAGCGAGACGCTGCCGGAACCGCCGGTCAAGCTGATGATGAACGTCGGCAATCCCGAGCGGGCCTTCGAGTTCGCGCAGATTCCCAACCAGGGTGTCGGGCTGGCGCGGCTGGAGTTCATCATTGCGCGCATGATCGGCGTGCACCCGCTGGCGCTGCTCGATTATGCCGGCCAGTCGCCGGAGCTGCATGACGAGATCGGCCGGCGTGCGGCAGGCTATGCCGATCCGGTGTCGTTCTACGTCGACAAGCTGGCCGAAGGCATCGCCACGCTGGCCGCGGCATTCTGGCCGCAGCCGGTGATCGTGCGGCTGTCGGACTTCAAGTCCAACGAGTACGCCAATCTGGTGGGCGGCGAGCGCTACGAGCCGAAGGAAGAAAACCCCATGCTGGGCCTGCGCGGCGCGGCGCGCTACGTGTCGGCGCTGTTCCGCCCTGCGTTCGAGCTGGAGTGCCGGGCGCTGAAGAAGGTGCGCGAGACGCTGGGCTTTACCAACGTCGAGGTCATGATCCCCTTCGTGCGCACGGTGGACGAATGCGCGGCGGTGGCCGGGCTGCTGGCCGCCAACGGCCTGAAGCGCGGCGAGAACGGCCTGCGTCTCATCATGATGTGCGAGATTCCGTCCAACGTGCTGCTGGCCGAGGATTTCCTGCACTACGTCGACGGCTTTTCCATCGGCAGCAACGACCTCACCCAGCTCACCCTCGGCATCGACCGCGATTCCGGCCTGGTGG
>JAJZRT010000314.1 GCA_021802595.1 Pseudomonadota bacterium | reverse complement strand
CGGCGAGTTCCGGAGACGTCACAGCGTCTGCTCCAGGATCTTCAGGCACAGGGCGTCGAAATCCAGCCCCGCGACGCGCGCGGCCATCGGCACCAGGCTGTGGTCGGTCATGCCGGGCGAGGTGTTCACTTCCAGCAGGTAGGGATTGCCGAGGCTGTCGAGCATCACGTCCACGCGTCCCCAGCCGCGGCCGCCAATCAGGCGGAAGGCCTCCAGCGCCAGCTGCCTGAGCGCCATTTCCTGTGCCTCTGGCAGCCCTGCGGGGCAGTGATACTGGGTGTCGTTGCGCAGGTATTTCGCCTCGAAGTCGTAGAACGCCCTGTCCTTGGCGGGCTCCAGCCGGATCAGCGGCAGCGCGGCATCACCGAGGATGCCGACGGTGAACTCGGCGCCATCGATGAATTTTTCCGCCAGCACCAGCGTGTCATGTTCGGCCGCCGCCTCGTATGCAGCCCGCAGCGTGCCGGGATCGGTCACCTTGCTCATGCCGATACTGGAACCTTCGCGTGCCGGCTTCACGAAAATCGGCAGGCCGAGCCTCTTTTCCACCGCGGCAAAATCGCTGGCGGCGGTGAGGATGTCCCAGTCGGCCGTCGGCAGGCCCGCAGCGCGCCACAGCAGCTTGGTGCGCCACTTGTCCATGCCGAGGGCCGAGGCCATCACGCCGCTGCCGGTGTACGGGATGCCCAGCAGTTCGAGCGCGCCCTGCATGCAGCCGTCCTCGCCGTAGCGTCCGTGCAGGGCGATGAAGACCCGGTCGAACGCGCCGGTGATGAGGTCGCCGAGGTTGCGGTTCGCCGGATCGAATGCGTGCGCATCGATGCCCTGCCGGGTCAGCGCGGCCAGCACCGCCGCGCCGCTGTTGAGCGACACCGGCCGCTCGGCCGAGGTGCCGCCCAGCATCACGGCGACCTTGCCATACGACTTTTCACGGGCTTCAGCCCGTAGAAAATCGGAGTCCCCTTGCGGGGCAAATTTCTTCGCCGATTCAACAACGCTGCTCACTGACGTTCTCCAATAATCCGGACTTCGCGGATCAGCCGCACGTTGGTGCGCGCCTCCACGCTGTCTTCCACATGCTCGATCAGGCGCTCGATGTCGGTCGCCGTGGCATGGTCCACGTTGACGATGAAGTTGGCATGCCTGGTCGAGACCTGCGCGCCGCCTATCCGGAAACCCTTGAGACCGCAGGCCTCGATCAGGCGCGCCGCGTAGTCCCCAGGCGGATTGCGGAACACCGAACCGGCGTTGGGCAGGTTCAGCGGCTGTGAGGCAATGCGTTTCTTCAGCAGCGCCTTGATCGTTTCGCGGGAGGCCACGCCATCGCCCCGCGCCAGACGGAACCAGCCGCCGATGAACCATTCCTGGTGCGGCAGCTTCAGCGCGACATGCCGGTAGCCCGTTACGTATTCCTCCGGCGGACGCTCGTTCAGCTGGCCGTCGCGATCCAGGGTCTGCACCTGCACCAGCTTGTCCCAGGTTTCGCTGCCGTAGCAGCCGGCGTTCATGGCAATGGCACCGCCGATGGTGCCGGGGATGCCCGCCCAGAATTCGCCGCCGACGAGATCGTGATTGGCGGCAAAACGCGCCAGCTTGGGCGCGGCGACGCCTGCCTGGGCATACACCAGGACGGTGTCGACATCCGCCGGCGCAGCAGGCAATCCATGCGTACGGCTTTCGATGGCCAGCTTTCTCAGGACGCCATGCAACAGGATCACCACTCCGGCGACGCCACCGTCGCGCACCAGCAGATTGCTGCCCAGGCCCACCATGTGGATATCCTCGCGGGCAGGGACCGAGCGGATCAGCCAGGTCAGGTCTTCGAGGTCGGCCGGAATGTAGACGCGTTGCGCGGCGCCGCCTGCGCGCCACGACACATGTTTCTTCATCGGCTCGTTGTAGAGGAAACGCCCGCGCAGCACCGGGGCGCTCCCGCCGGTCATGTCGACCTCGCTCATGCGATAGTCATGCCGCATGCTGCCCTCCCAGGGCCGGTGCCACCTGGCCGATGCTGCCGGCGCCCATCACCAGCACGACGTCGCCCGACTGCGCGAGGTCGCGCACCGCGGCCGGCACGTCGGCAATGTTTTCCACGAACACCGGCTCGACCTTGCCGGCAACGCGCACGGCCCGCGCCAGCGCGCGGCCATCCGCCGCCACGATGGGCGCCTCGCCGGCGGGATAGACCTCGGTCAGCACCAGCACGTCGGTTTCCGACAGCACCTTCACGAAATCCTCGAAGCAGTCGCGGGTGCGCGTAAAGCGGTGCGGCTGAAATACCAGCACCAGCCGCCGCCCGGGGAAGGCACCGCGGGCCGCCGCGAGCGTCGCGGCCATTTCAACCGGGTGATGGCCGTAGTCGTCGATCAGGGTGTAAAGCCCGCCATCCTTGGCAGGCAGCTCGCCGTAGCGCTGGAAACGCCGCCCGACACCATGGAATTCAGCGAGCGCCTTGACGATGGCGGCATCGTTGGCGTCGACTTCGGTCGCCACCGCAATCGCCGCCAGTGCGTTCAGCACGTTGTGCATGCCGGGATGGTTCAACACCACGTCAAGATCGGCCATACCTTCGCGCTTGACGGTGAAATGCATCTGCCCGTGCTCGAAACGCGGATTCACCGCACGCACCTGCGCCGCTTCGTCGAAACCGTAGGTGATGATCGGCTTGGTGATGCGCGGCAGGATCTCGCGCACGTGGGGATCGTCGATGCACAGCACGGCCATGCCGTAGAAGGGCAGGCGCTGGCAGAAATCGACGAAGGCGGTTTTCAGGCGCTCGAAATCATGGCCGTAGGTATCCATGTGGTCGGCGTCGATGTTGGTGACGATCGCGATCACCGGCGTGAGATACAGGAAGGAGGCGTCGGATTCGTCGGCCTCGGCCACCAGGAAGTCGCCCTTGCCGAGCCGCGCGTTGGTGCCGGCGGCGGTGAGTTTGCCGCCGATGACGTAGGTCGGGTCCATGCCGGCCTCGCCGAGGATGCTGGCGACCAGGCTGGTCGTGGTGGTCTTGCCGTGGGTGCCGGCGATCGCGATGCCCCGCTGCAGCCGCATCAGTTCGGCCAGCATCAGCGCGCGCGGCACGATGGGAATCTTCCTCTCGCGCGCGGCGACGACTTCCGGATTGTCTTCCTGCACTGCGGTCGAGGTGACCACCGCATCGACATCGGCAATGTTTTCCGCCGCGTGACCACGGTGGATGCGTGCTCCGAGACTGGCCAGCCGCTGCGTCACCGCGTTGTCGGCGAGATCGGAGCCGGACACCGCGTAGCCGAGATTGAGCAGCACCTCGGCGATGCCGCTCATGCCGACGCCGCCTATGCCCACGAAATGGATGTGTTTGACGGCATGTTTCATTTCGCCAGGGCCTCGCAGATATCTGCGACCTCCCGGGTCGCATCGGGTTTGGCCAGCTGGCGTGCACGCGCCGACATCGTCGCCAGCGTGGCGCGGTCAAGGCTGCCGATCAATTCCGCCAGCTTCTCCGCTGTCAGGTCCTGCTGTTGCACCAGCCAGGCGGCGCCTGCTCCGGACAGGAACTGGGCGTTGCCGGTCTGGTGGTCGTCCACCGCAAAGGGGAAGGGCACCAGCACCGCCGGCACGCCGGCGCAGGCCAGCTCGGCCACCGTCATCGCGCCGGCACGACAGATTGCGAAGTCGCAGTTGCGATACGCTGCCGCCATGTCCTCGATGTAGTCGCGCACGTCGGCTTCCACACCGGCGGCGGCATAGTTCGCACGCAGCGTCTCCAGGTGCTGGCGGCCGGACTGATGGACGACCCGCGGACGCTTCTCGGCGGGCAACAGCGCCAGTGCCTGTGGCACCCGTTCGTTCAGGGCCTGGGCGCCGAGGCTGCCACCGACCACCAGCAGCCGCAGCGGACCGCTGCGTTCTTCCCGGCCCGCTGCGGCGATGTCGTTACGCACCGGATTGCCCACCCACTCGGTCGCCACACGGCGGCACGGAATCGGTTTGTCCTTCTCGCCGCGGAAGGCCTGCGGGAAAGCGGTCAGCACGCGGTCCGCAAGACAGGCCAGCACGCGGTTGGTGAGGCCACCGACCGAGTTCTGCTCGTGGATGACCAGCGGCCGGTTGAGCAGGCTCGCCATCATGCCGCCGGGGAAAGCCGTATAGCCGCCCATGCCCAGCACCACGTCCGGCCTGCGCTGCAGGATGGCGCGCAGGCTCTGCCAGAAGGCAAGCAGCAGCGTGGCTGGCAACAGCAGCTTCTTCAGCACGCTCTTGCCGCGCACGCCGCCCATGCTCACCCACACCATGTCGATCCCGGCCGCCGGTACCACCCGAGCTTCCAGCCCGGCGCGGGTACCGAGCCAGAACACGTCCCAGCCGCGCGCGCGCAGCGCATCGGCCACCGCCAGCGCCGGGTAGACGTGGCCGCCGGTGCCGCCGGCCATCACCATGAGGGTGCGGTTCAGCGCGGCCATCAGCAAGTTTTCTCCCGCATCGTGAATCGGCTTGAACGCGCGCAGCGCACGTTCGGCCCCTCGCCCGCAAGCGGGAGAGGATTGGGGAGGGGGTGGATGATGCGGTTCAAGTTCATCATCAGAACGTCTTTCCCCGCATCATCTGCCGGTGCTCCCAGTCGATGCGCAGCAGCAGGGCGACCGCCAGGCAGTTGGCGATGATGCCGCTGCCGCCGAACGACAGGAAGGGCAGGGTGAGGCCCTTGGTCGGCAACAGGCCGACGTTCACGCCCATGTTGATGAGCGCCTGCACGCCGATCCAGATGCCGATGCCCTGCGCGACCAGTGCGCAGAAGTTGCGCTCCAGCTGGGCGGCGCGATGGCCGATGAGGAAGGCCTTGACGATCAGCCAGGCGAACAGGGCGATCACCACGGCGACGCCGACGAAACCGAATTCCTCGGCGATCACGGCCATCAGGAAATCGGTATGCGCCTCGGGCAGGTAGAACAGTTTCTCGATGCTGCCGCCCAGCCCCAGCCCCAGCCATTCGCCGCGGCCGAAGGCGATCAGCGCATGCGAAAGCTGGTAGCCTTTGCCATAGGGATCGGCAAACGGGTCCATGAAACCGAGCACGCGCTGCAGCCGGTAAGGCGAGGTCAGGATCAACAGGACAAAGCCGACCAGCAGCACCACCACCAGCCCTGCGAACACTTTCCAGTTGAGTCCGCCGAGGAACAGGACGCCCATGGCGATGGAAATGATGACGACGAAGGCGCCGAAATCCGGCTCGCGCAGCAGCAGCGCACCGACCACCAGCATCACCGCGGCCATCGGCATGAAACCCTTCTTGAAATCGTGCATGAAGGCGGCCTTGCGCGTGGTGTAGTCGGCCGCGTAGAG